>DASQUN010000619.1:0-7365 GCA_035641275.1 Candidatus Udaeobacter sp.
ACAGCTTCGTGGCTGCACAACGCCGTCTCAATAACACGCTGCCTGCCAAGACCGTGACGCATACAAAATCAGGGCTCGCACCTTCGCGGATTCCCCATCCGCCCGGGGTTCTCGCAAAGGCGGCAAGCCGAAAAACGATGCGCATGGCGCCAGGGGCCGTGCGCCAAAGCAAAGTCGTCTCCTCTAATCGCCAGCAGCGATCGAAGCCCGCTGGTGCGATCACGGCCGTAGCGCAACGTTAGCTTCGGTCGCCAAAAAGGCCACCCAAAACGAATCGTTTTGCCGAATTTGTTGCAACATAGCGCACTTGCAGGCCCTGTGGCTTAGCTTATAATGACCTTTGGCGTATGGACGTCACCTTGCTCAAATTTACCGCTGTCGTTTATATTCTCGCGACCGGTAGCTTTGTTGTCACTATTTTTTACTTCCGTGATTCGGTCTCGAGGCTCTCGGCTTCGATTCTCTTCTTCGGCTTTTTGATTCACACGGGAGCCCTCGGGATTCATTTTTTTCAAACGGGCTATGCCGGTGTCAATCAATTTCGCGAAGCAGTGTCATTTTACAGTTGGTTGATGGTGGCGGTTTACTTGCTCATTCAGCTCAAGTACCGCTTGACCGTTTTGGGAGCCATTATCGCGCCGCTGGCCTTTTTGATGACGCTCGGCGCCTTCGCATTCGGCGCGAGTAGCGGAGAGTTGCCCCCAGGACTGAGGACCTACTGGCTGCCCGTGCATGTGACGCTAGCTTTTTTGGGCAACGCCGTTTTCGCTTTAGCCTTTGGCGTAAGCCTGATTTACCTCTTGCAAGAGCGTCAGTTAAAGCACAAGAGAATGAGCGCCGTGCTGAAGCGATTTCCGTCTCTGGAGGCATTGGACAGGCTAAATTACGTTCTCCTCGTATGGGGGTTCCCCTTCATGACGCTGGGGATAGTGACGGGAAGCATGTGGGCGGGGGTTTACTGGGGAAATTATTGGTCTTGGGACCCACGACAGATCTCCTCCGGCATTGCCTGGCTCTTTTACGGCACGCTGCTTCACGGGCGGATTACCGCGGGGTTGAGAGGAAGAAAGGCGGCGCTTCTCACGATGGTCGGATTCGGGGTGGTCATCGGCTACTTTCTATTGGGAGATGCGATTTTCCCCAGCCGGCACGGGGGGCAATTCGAGTAACACGTGCACAAAGAAATCGTCATCGTTGGAATGAATCATCGAAGCGCGCCCATCGAGGTGAGAGAAAGCGTCGCCTTCGAAAACGCCTATGTGCGTGAGGCACTAGAGCGACTCAAGGCCTATCCTTCAATTCAAGAAAGCGTCATTCTATCGACCTGCAACCGCGTTGAAGTCGTGGCGGTGGCCTCCAGCAGCGTCTCTGCCTGTGAAGAGATCAAGGCGTTTTTTGCCGAACAAAGAGCCCGCAAGAACCGTGACAACTTAGCCGAATACATTTACACTTATGAAGGCGCGGACGCGGTCCGTCATCTCTTCCGTGTTGCGGCCAGTCTGGATTCTATGGTTGTCGGGGAGCCGCAAATCCTAGGTCAGCTGAAAGAATATTACCAGGTCGCGCAATTGACGGGAACGGTCAGTACCATCTTACATAGGCTGTTTCATCGGTCCTTTTCCGTCGCCAAGCGGGTGCGCACGGAAACCGGCATTGCGAGCCGGGCCGTTTCGGTCAGTTCCGTTGCAGTGGAACTCGCGAAGAGAATCTTCGACCGATTCGATGACAAGACAGTGATGCTGATTGGGGCTGGCAAAATGGGCGATCTCATGGCCCGCCATCTGCAGCGCAACGGCGTTCAGAGTTTCATGGTCACCAATCGTACTTTTGAGCGCGCCGTAGAATTGGCCGGAAAGATCCATGGGAGTCCCATCTTGTTTGAAGATTTTCCACGCTATCTCAAAATGGCTGATCTCGTGATCGGCTGTGCCGGCCCTCCTGAGTTTGTCGTCGATGCGGGTACGGTAGAGAAGGTACTCAGGGAACGCAAGCAAAGAGCGATGTTCTTCATTGACATCGGCGATAGAAGAAATTTCGATCCGCGAATAAACCAGCTCGACAACGTCTACATTTATAACATCGACGATTTGAAAGGAGTCTCTGAAGAAAACCTTCAGGAAAGGTCCAACGAGGCGGAAAAGGCGGAAGGGATCGTCCATGAGGAGGTCGAGAATTTTACACGTTGGATCCATTCGTTGGAACAGGGCCCGACGATTACGTCATTGAAGCAGCGATTCGAAGAGATTCGCCAAAGGGAATTGGCCAAATCGCTTAGCGGCGGCCTTCGGGACTTGTCGGAACAGCAGAAAAAAGCTCTGGAAGACATGACCGCGGCTATGATCAACAAGATGCTCCATGCTCCCATATCGAACTTAAAGCGAAACTCGCCGGAAGATGATCCAGAAGGAACGCTTTACATCGCGGCATTAAAGCGACTTTTCGATCTGGAAAGAGAGTAGCTCGACGATTTTATCATCCTCCATGAAGCTTATCCGGATTGGTACCCGAGGTAGCACCTTGGCTCTAGCCCAGGCCGGTTGGCTTCAAGCTAAACTCGAGGAAAGATATCCTAACACACGAATCGAAAAAGTCATTATCAAGACCAGTGGTGACCGCTTCCTTGAGGCCGCGATTCAGGCGATGGGTGGCAAAGGCGTTTTTACGAAAGAGATAGAGGATGCGCTCCTGAGAAGGGAAATCGATATCGCCGTTCATTCGATGAAAGATTTGCCCACCGAGTTAACTCGCGGCCTCACCATTGCGGCGGTTCCCGAACGGGAGGATCCGCGCGACGTCTTGGTGAGCGCCGGCGCGAAGGGCTTAAAGGAACTGTCATCGGGCGCACGGGTCGGCACCGGAAGTTTGCGCAGGCGCGCCCAGATCTTGCACCACCGGCCGGATCTTGCCGTCGTGCCGATCAGAGGAAACATTGATACCCGGTTAAAAAAACTCGACGCGGGTGAAGTAGAAGCGCTGGTTATGGCAGCGGCGGGTCTCAATAGGATCGGGCGGCAAGACCGAGTGGTGGAAGTCATCCCGGAGCATATCTGTGTAAGTGCTGTCGCGCAGGGAGCGCTGGCATTAGAGTCACGCGAGGACGATGCACTCCGGGAGCAGCTCTCTTTTTTACATCATGATATCAGTTTCTCCGAGGTCACCGCGGAACGCTCTTTCTTAAGCCGCTTGGGTGGCGGCTGCTATGTGCCGGTGGGCGCACGGGCGACGGTAGCGGGAAAAGAGTTGAAGCTGGTCGGGGTTGTCGCGAATCCAGACGGAAGTTCTCTGTGCCGAGATGAGATCGCCGGACCCGCCGAGGACGCGGATGAATTGGGCCAGCAACTCGCCGAACGTCTGCTACGCCAAGGCGCAGATAAAATCTTGGAATTGGCGCGAATCGGTGGTTAAGCAGGTGCCGAGAAACAAAGAGACGCAAACTGGCCGCAATTTATCCCGCCCGTTAGCTGGCAAACGGATCGTAATCACGCGGGCCCGGTCACAGGCGAGCCGTTTGGCCCGAAGGATTGAAGCACTGGGTGGCGAGGTCATTGAATTTCCGACCATCGATATCGAACCACCCGAGAGTTATGCTCCTTTGGATGACGCAATCGCGAAAATTGATTCATACGACTGGTTGATATTTACGAGCATCAATGGCGTGGAGCAGTTTCTTAGCCGCCTGCAAACGTTCGATAGATCGCTCATCGAGTTAAGAGACGTCAAGATCAGCGCCATCGGTCCGGCGACCGCCAAGCGGTTGGAAGCAGCTGGATGCCGGGACTGCGTTGTGCCGAAACGCTATCAAGCCGAGGGAATCCTTGAGACTCTCAACCCCGGGATGATGCGAGGCAAACGAGTCCTTATCGCCCGAGCGGCTAAGGCGCGAGATATTTTGCCGCAGACTTTGCGGCAATGGGGAGCGACGGTCGATGTCATTGCGGCCTATCGTACGGTCATCCCGATGACGGACAGTTCAGCACTGACAAATTTGCTGCAAATGCACGGCGTGGACATGATTACGTTCACTAGCTCCAGCACCGTTGCTAATTTCGTTGAGTTATTTCCGAGGCAAAGCCTCGCGTCACTCTTGGACGGAATAGCGGTCGCCTGTATCGGACCTATTACCAAGAAAACGGTTGAAGAAATGGGCGGACATGCCGATGTGGTTTCGGAAGAGTTTACGATTCCCGGTTTGGTTCGCGCGGTCGCCGAATATTTTGCGCGGAAAACAGAGCCGAACAGTCCCGATCGTGGAGGGCGCCCAATAGCTTAACCCTGGAGAAGCGGATGGACTATCCAACTTATAGACCGAGGCGATTACGTCGAAATGAAAAGCTCAGGTCGCTTGTACGTGAAACTGCGCTGTCTCCGAAGAATTTTATTTATCCGATTTTCGTCGGGCCGGGGAAGGATAGCGCTCGAGCGGTTTCTTCAATGCCCGGCATTGCACAACTCTCGGTGGATCGGGCGGTAAGGGAATCTGAGGAAATCAGCGCTCTCGGCATTCCAGCGGTCATTCTTTTCGGCATTCCGGACCACAAAGATCCGCTGGGTACAGAAGCTTATGCGGACAGCGGAATCGTGCAACAGGCGATTCGGGCTATCAAGGAAAAGGTCTCTGGGCTAGTGATCATTACAGATGTCTGTTTGTGCGAGTACACCGACCATGGTCATTGCGGGGTAATCAAGCAGGGCGACGTCGATAATGACAGCACGCTCGACTTACTCGCCAAAGAAGCGTTGTCTCATGCCCGCGCCGGAGCCGATATGGTTGCGCCCTCCGATATGATGGACGGGAGGGTTGGAGCCGTTCGAAAGACTCTTGATCAAAATGGCTTTGAACAGATTCCGATCATGGCGTACGCTGCAAAGTATGCGTCGGGATTCTACGGACCTTTCCGCGAGGCGGCGGAATCGACACCGCAGTTCGGCGATCGTCGCTCCTACCAGATGGATCCTGCCAACGCCGAGGAAGCACTGCGAGAGGTGGAACTCGACATCCGCGAAGGCGCGGATATCGTCATGATCAAACCGGCTATGGCTTACCTGGATATCATCTATCGTGTGAAAACAAAGTTCGGTTATCCGGTGGCCGCGTATAACGTGAGCGGAGAATATTCCATGATCAAAGCGGCCGGACAGAAAGGTTGGATCGACGAGCAAAGAATGATGATGGAGGTTCTGCTCGCCATCAAACGTGCCGGCGCGGACATGATCCTTAGTTATTTTGCAAAGGACGTGGCACGCGTCTTAATGGGGAAGTAGCTAGCCATAGCCAAAAAAGATATCGCTGCGACTTAAAACCTTTCTGTCACACATCAAAGACAGAATCGGGAGCCCAGTCTGTCGCGGTAACGAGACGGAGAGATCTCCAAATAAACTGCTTGTAGTAGTCTAACCTGTCCTTTCCCCGCCCATTATCGCAGTTTCTGGCACAGTCATTGCGTTATGACATGCCCGAATACGAATGAGTCTGACCGACGATGATATCTTGGTAACGTTGGCGGAAGGAGGTAGCCCATGATTCGTAAGTTAACCTCAGGCGATTATCGCTTGTACTTGGAAAAAAAAGATAAAACCGGAAAACGTCGGAACATTGCCACCTTCAAGACGCGCGCAGCAGCTGAACAACTTGAGCGAGCGCTGCAATATTTCAAACGCCGCAATTGAGATATCACCGCGGAACTGTGCGGCCAAAGGTAGCAGTATGGCACCCAGGCTCAAAGATTTATAGTCGCTGCGAGATCCCGAGGAGCCAGGACTCAGATCAGGTTCCACAGGTCTTTAATCTTGCGCCGCAGAGTCCGTTCACATTCCGCCTCCCGTCCCGACGTATTGACCTGAGCTTCGGATAATCGAAAGACTAAGACACGAGCGCCTTTGACCAGCCTTACAACATAGGTATTCGAGTCGCCGTCGTAGTAAATGTCTACTGCGACCGCTGTGTCAACTTGCCCGGCAACTCGGTTTGCCCAGTCCTGGATGTCAGACGAAGCGGCCTCACCTGGTTTGGCCGTTATCACTGCCAGGTTTCCAATAGCGACCTCATTTTTTCTTATAGAGACCGTCGACAAAACCGCTCTGATCGAGTTCCTTGATGAAGCCCAAGTCAACGAACTGCTCGGGCTTGGCAGCCTTCGCCCTCGGGTCGCGCTCACCTATATCTTCGAGGACCGTCTTCAGCCCTTCGAGGCTTGGATACTGTTTTTTGGGAAACAAGGTTTCTGTAAGCACATTCGCCCGGCTCCTTTCAAGAATCTCGCGCTCTACGCTGCTTCCCATATACTTACCTAGAGTCCGGACAGTAGCCTCCTTATCGGTCCACATTGTGTGGATGGCCTCAACGTGTGATCTGACATACCGGCGAACCGTATCCGCATGCTCACGAATAAACCGCCGCGTCGTGGCAACCCCGGTATGCTGAAACACCAAGCCCATCTGCGCGACGTCGGCGAGAATAGCCAATCCTCGCTTTTCGGCGATGAAGCTGGAGGGCGGATTGATTACCGCGGCGCTGACTTTGCCGGTCATTGCCGCGTTAAGCCGGTCAGGACCGCTGCCGACCTGTACCAGCGTCACGTCCTTTCCCGCAGTCAAGCCGATCTTTCTCAGGGCGAATCGCGCAATCGAATCCGTGGCGGAGCCAAAGCGGCTAATGGCAACGGTTCCGCCCCTCAGCTGTTCGACCGTTTTCACGCCCGGCCTACCCATCAACACGTAATTCAGTGAAGTCATCCCCGCTGCGACAAATACGGCATCCGAACCGGCCAAAACGCTGTTCACGAGACCGGGTCCTGAGACCTGAGTAACTGGAACATCGCCGGAAACGAGAGCAAGGATCGACGTCGTACCACCGGTAAAAAAAATCAGCTGGACGTCCAGCCCGTTTTTGGCGAAAATCCCGGTCTCTTTGGCGACCCATGCCGGCAACTGGTCGGCGCTCACCGCACTGTAGCCGACGTTAAGGCGAGTCATTTGAGCGGCGGCCGAGCAGCTCAGCACGATAATGCACAGCGAAGCAATTGTGAAAACAGAGGCGTATCGTTTCATCGTGCGTATCCTCCCGAGAAACCCTTATGGCCTGCAAAATTATTACAGTATCTAAGAAAAAAGAAAGCCCTTGCGGAGGCAAGGGCTTTCTCCAAAACAACTAATGTACTTTTTGAAGCGACGGTTACCTTATTATTCCTTGTATTTTTCCTCTCGAAACGCTTTATGGCAGCCACCACATGCCCCGCTGACGGCTTTGACCTTTTCCCCAACTGCTGCCTCATCCTTCGCCTTGGCGGCAGCGGCCAATTCACTGGCTGCCTTGTTCAGATTCTTAGCATTCTTGCGAAAATCGTCTTGCTTTTCCCAGATCTCATC
>DASQUN010000620.1:0-3345 GCA_035641275.1 Candidatus Udaeobacter sp.
ACTCCCAACTGGATGAAAATGATTGTCGAGGCTTACGGATTTCCCAAGGCGGAGATTCGCTAGAGCCGGTTCTCCCGATGCGCACAGTTGAGAAATTTTTCGCGGGATGATCGAGATGGTCAAAATTAACAGCGCTTCCCTCCGATCCATCATTGGATTTTTTTGCGCGCTACGGTTGTTGTGGCCGATCGAACTTGCCTTCAGTGCTACTCCGACTCCTGCGCTCCTGAAAGCAAAACAGGAGGCTGAAGCCAAGGGCTATATGTTCGAAGGCAGCCGCGATGAAATTATCGCCAAGGCCAAAAAAGAGGGGCGGCTGCGCGCCCTGAGTTCCCTTGAACCGGCGACGATCAAAGCGATGGCCGAAGCCTTCAGATCCGAATATCCGTTCTTGAATGTTTATGTCGAAGAGCTTACTGGCACCGACGCCAATCAACGGTTTGTGTTGGAGATGAAAGGGGGCAAGACGTCAAATTGGGATGTCGCTCACCTGGCTAGCGACCTATACAATGAGTACCCGCCCTATCTAAAAAAGTTTGACCTTTTGGCGATGGCACAGCAGGGCGTCCTGCGTATTCCGACACCAATTATCGATCCGTCAAACCGCAACATCATTGCTTCTACCAGCACGCTGCAGGTCGTTGCCTTCAATAAGAAGCTGCTCGCGCCGGAAAAAGTTCCGGCAAACTGGGAAGATTTTCTCAAGCCCGAGTTCAAAGGCCAAAAGTTTGTCGCCGACATTCGACCAACCGAAATCGCTTCCCTGGTTCCCGCCTGGGGACTGGAAAAGACCGTTGAGTTTGCGCGCAGACTAGGCGCTCAACAGCCGGTGTGGGTGCGCGGTGCCACGCGCATAATTACGGCGATCACGCTCGGCGAGCATGCGCTCTTTATTGGCCCCAACTACCATACGGTGAAGCGCGCTCAAAGCAAAGATCCGACGGGGATTCTGGAGCTCAAGATCATTGAACCGGTTCCGACTAGGCTGAGCGATGCAACGGCGATCCTATCTACGGCGCAAAATCCCTATGCGGGGCTGCTTTGGTTGGAATTTCTCGCCTCGCCGAGAGGGCAAAAAATTGCCGACGATTATGAGCCGTTTGGCGCCTCGGTATTTATTGCTGGCTTCGCCCAAGAACAAGCCACCCGCGGCAAGAAGCTTTCGGTGGTGGATTGGAATCATTCTTCGAAGATGCCCGATTACCAATCGAAGATAGTGGAGGCTTACGGATTTCCCAAAGCGGATCGAAAATAGCTCCCCACCTTCAATCTCCCCCGCGTCCTTCGACAAGCTCAGGATGAACGGACCGGGGGAGGAAAGAGGAGGGGGGGAAATCGGTAAAGCTGCCCTTTGTATCGTGTGAGTTAATTATGGTAACAAGTTTAACGGCATGATCATCGATTGGGTGCGCTGTCGCTAGTACCCAGTACCAGAACGCAAACTATACGTTATGGCCAAGACACAAGCACAAGTACCTGTCGGCGCGGTATCGTGGCCCATGTGGAGACTGGGGCAGGCACTCAAGAGAAATTCGCTCTCTCTGATTATCACCTTTCTCCTGCTTTGGGTTGTCGCGGCGCCGATAATAATGCTCATAACCTCCAGCCTGCGGGAAGGCAACTTTATCACTCCCGGGGCTTTTACCTTCGGTAACTATCGCACGGTCTACCTCAGCGCTATGACTTATCCGGCGCTCGTTAATACGTTGATTTACGCTGTGGCGGTAAGCGCGATCAGCCTGATTATGGCCACGGTGTTTGCCTGGCTCGTGGAACGCACCGACATGCCCGGCACAAACTTCGCTTGGACTATGATGCTCATTCCATTGGCGATGCCCGGCATCCTGCGCTCGATGGCCTGGATTCTTCTCCTTAGCCCGCGAAGCGGCATTGTCAATGTCTACCTGCGCGAGTTTCTGGGATTGTTCGGCATGAAACTGGATACAGGGCCGTTCAATATCTTTACCCTTCCGGGGATGATCTTCATCGAAGGAATGAGCGGCAGTACGACACTCTTCTTGCTGATGGTTGGCGCCTTTCGACTGATGGACCCGTCGATGGAAGAGGCCGCGAAAATTTCCGGCGCTGGGACTTTGACGACTTTGCGAAGAGTAACGCTGGGTTTGATGATGCCCGCAGTGTTGGCGGCGGCGATGTATGCCTTTCTCGGCAACCTTGACGACTTTGAAACTCCCTTGCTGATTGGCCTCCAGGCGGGGATCTATCTGTTGCCCACGCTTATCTACTTCACTGCCTACGTCAGCCCGAGCTACGGTTTAGCCACGGCCTATTCTTCGATCTTCATCATTTTCACTGTCGTCATGGTATGGATCTATTATCGCGTGATCATCCGGCGTGCTGACCGCTACGCTTCGATTACCGGAAAGGGTTTTCGACCGCGCCGTCTTTCTTTAGGTCGATGGCGCTGGTTCGCGCTGGGACTGTTCATTGTTTTTTTCACGCTGAATATCATCCTGCCGTTCTTCACGCTACTCTGGGCTGCGTTACTACCCAGTTACATGGTCCCCTCCCGTGCCGCGCTCCAATATCTGACTGTCGCTAACTTTGCCACCCTGATCAATGAGCCGTCGATCGTTACGGGAACCGTTAATACGGTGATTCTCGGGGTGGTCACCGCGACGGGTACGATGGCATTGGCTTATTTGGTGTCCTGGTTGGTCGTCCGGATAAAAGTCAAAGGAGGCCTGATTTTGGACGGCTTGGCTTTTGTCCCGCATGCCATTCCGACCGTCTCCATCGCTTTGGCGCTGATCGTTCTATACCTTCATCCGACTCTGCGCTGGATCCCCATCTACGGCACCTTGTGGATAATGATGCTCGCCCTGATGACCCGATACATTGCTTTCGCGACCCGGACTTCCAATTCAGCCATGACGCAAGTCCACAAAGAATTGGAAGAAGCGGCGCGCACGAGCGGCGCCAGCCGCATCACGACGTTCATACGCATCACGTTTCCTCTCCTTCTACCGCCTTTTATCGGCGGATGGGTTTGGGTCTTCGCGCATACGATTCGGAGCTTCAGCATTCCCCTCATGCTCGCAACTCCGGGTAACGATACCATCGCTGTTGTCATGTACCATTACTGGGAGCGAAAGGCAGACTTCTCCCTTGCCTCAACATTAGGTGTCGCCATGCTGGTCTCGGTCGGCATCCTTACCATGCTCTCGCGTAGATTCATCGCTCAAGGGTTTACTAAAGATCAATAAAACTAGCAGAGCAAAATTCTAAGCACGAAATCCGAAGCTCGAAACAAATTCAAACTTTTTCGGATTTTAGAAAGTTACGATAAGCGGGTTTCGGAGTTTACCGTTTAGGGTTTTTGTT
>DASQUN010000621.1:0-3129 GCA_035641275.1 Candidatus Udaeobacter sp.
CTTCCAGCGGATCGGCCGCGGCCGTAGCCGCCGAGATGGTGCCGCTCGCGCTTGGCAGCCAGACCAACGGCTCGACGATCCGCCCAGCGGCATTCTGCGGCGTGCTCGGTTTCAAGCCGACCCAGGGCTTAATTTCGCGCACCGGAATTCTCGCCCTCTCTCGCACGCTCGATCACGTTGGGCTGTTTGCGCGTACTATCGATGATCTGGCGCTGCTTGCTGAGCAGCTCGTTGGCTATGACGAGCGCGATCCCGATACCCGGCCGCGCGCGCGGATTCCCTTTGTCGAAGTGGCGGCTGAGGAGCCGCCGCTGCCGCCGATGTTCGCTTGCGTGAAGACGCCTTATTGGGAGCGTGCCGACGACGATACAAAAGAAGGGTTCGCGGAAATCATCGAACAACTGGACACACAGGTGGAGGAAGTTGAACTTTTTCCGTCTGCGGGCGAAGCGTGGGAATGGCATCGGACGATTATGGACGCCGAGATGGCCGCAAACCTTGAGCGCGAATGGAAAAACGGATGGGACCGTCTTTCGGAGCCGTTGCGAACGCTAATCGAGCGTGGTCGTGAGGTGCGGGCGATTGATTATCAGCGCGCGCTGGCCCGGATTAAGCCTATGTATGAAAGCTTCGTCGAACTATTCGAGCAACGCTACGATGCAATCCTGACACCCGCCGCTCCGGGCGCCGCGCCGAAAGGCCTGGCTTCGACCGGTGATCCCTCTTTTTGCACTCTGTGGACACTCTGCGGCATGCCTGCCGTAAGCTTGCCGCTTCTGCAGAGCGCGAACGGCCTGCCCATTGGGGTTCAACTCGTCGGCCCGCGCGACGGCGACGCGCGTCTTCTGCGCACCGCCCGCTGGCTCGCGGCAAGAATGGCAACGGAATAGAATTCAGAAGCCGGTGGCCGCGAGCACAATGCGGGCAAATTGACCCGTGCTAATCTTTGGAAAGCTCGATTCGGTTTCCGCTGGGATCAGTTACGTAAACGGAATAACCTGGGCCTTCGCCGTGCACGCGCGTCTCATCCACTTTGATTCCTTTGGCTTGCAGTTCTTTGATCAATTCCTTCGGATCGCCCGGCCCTTCGATGTCAAAGGTGTGATGCGGTACGCCCGGCGCATGCTTCTCCGATGCATCGAAGAGACCGAGCCCGGTTTCACCGACACGCAGGCGAGTGACTGCGACGCCGCCCACGGTGTGCTGGGTGCGTATTTCTGCGCCTAAAGCAGTCTGATAGAAGCGTGTCATTTCATCCTGGTTTTTCGCGTGAAAGTTCCAAGAGCGCATCCGCAATACTTTCATGGCAAGCCTCCTTGAATGGTTTAGGATGTAGCTCGGATGAAGCGTGACTGCAATCCGGGTGATGGTTTCCTGGGTTACGTTTCACTCCATCCACACTACGGATCTGAAAACACTATTTGCAGCCTGCTAAAAAAGATCTCGAAGGCGAGGCACGCGGAAAATCGACGAGTAGGGGCACGGCATGCCGTGCCCCTACCATCCGCGTTGGAGCGAGACTTGAGCGCACCCTTCGACAACGCTCAGGGTAAACGGCCAAGTAGTTGATTTCTGGTTTCGGAGTTCCGTTCGTGGTGAGCTCAGTCGAACCATGAACGGAGTTTTCACACAGTCTGTCGAAGCATATGGGGTTTTTTTTGGCAGCCTGCTAGTTAACGTGGCTCCAGGCGTGATAGGAGCTGCGCACGAGTGGACCGGATTCGACGTGGCGAAAGCCCATCTTGTCCGCTTCGGTCTTGAAGTGCTGAAACTCTTCAGGCGTCACGTAGCGTTCGACTTTGAGTTGGCGGTTTGACGGTTGCAGGTATTGACCGATAGTCACGATGTCGACGTCGTGTTCTCGCAAATCATGTAAGGTGGTCATCACTTCATCGTAAGTTTCGCCGACGCCGACCATGAAGCCCGACTTGGTCAGCACGTCTGCGCGCATCTTTTTTGCTTCATTCAAAATATTCAACGAGCATTCATAGCTGTGACCCGGACGGACTTTGCCGTAGAGGCGCGGTACTGTTTCGATGTTGTGGTTCAGGATTGCGATCCCTGAGTTGACGACAGTTTGTAGAGCAGCCAGGTTGCCTTCAAAATCCGGAATCAGCACTTCAACCCGGATTTCCGGATTGAGAGCTTTAATCCAGAAAACGGTCTTGGCGAAATGATTTGAACCGCCGTCCGGCAGATCATCGCGGTTCACGGAGGTGACGACGATGTGCCCTAAGCCGAGATCTTTTACGACCAAGGCAACGTTACGTGGCTCCTCGGGATCCAATGCAACCGGTTTACCCTTGTCGATGGCGCAAAAGCGGCACCCGCGTGTGCAGGTGTCGCCCAGGATCAGAAACGTCGCGGTATTGTGGCCCCAACACTCGCCGATGTTCGGGCAGCGCGCCTCTTCGCAAACCGTGTGGAGGTTTTTTTCTTTCAGGATGCGTTTGAGCCTGAGGTAGTTTGGATTGCCCGGAGGCTTGACCTTGATCCAGTCGGGGTGTCTTCGAGGCATAGTTCCTTAACAGACTGGTGAAAAAGGCCCATCTACGTCGTTGCGCTCGCCCGATTCGCTCCGACGTACTGCCAGAGTACGCCTCCGCTCATCGCCCATCGCGCGCCTCGTAGCTGGAACCTTTTTGACCAGCCTGAACATCGAAAGTTTCTATAAGTTCTTTGACATCTGAATAGCCGAACAGCTCAGTGAAATGGTGGAGAAAGGTATTCTTTACACGCTCTGCGCTTTGCTCTTTGCCCAATTCCTTCGTCATCGACGTCACATCGGCCCACGCGAGTCCGCAGGGAATGATTCGGTCGAAATAAGACAAGTCCGTGTTTACGTTGAGCGCTAAGCCGTGGAAGGTGATGCCGCGACGGACGGCAAGACCGATGGCGGCGATTTTCTTATCGCCGATCCATATTCCCGTGTACGGTGGCCGGCGAATTCCTTCGAGACCGAAATCGCTGAGCGTCCGAATGGCCGTTGTCTCCAAGTTTCTCAAGTACCGGTGCACATCTTTACGCAATTTAGAGCGCAGATCGACAAGCGGATAGACGACCAGTTGCCCGGGTCCGTGGTAAGTGACATCGCCACCGCGACTGGTCCGGTGGACTGGGACTTCCTGC
>DASQUN010000622.1:0-2292 GCA_035641275.1 Candidatus Udaeobacter sp.
TTCGAGTCTTCGTCCGCCGCCGAGCCAGTTGTTGTGCCGCCAGCGTGCCTGCCCGCGCAATTGGTCCTCGGTGCCGTAACCGAGCCCGATCCTGATTTCGCGCGGCGGTTTTTCTTCAACGCGGATTCTTACCGGAACAGCACTGGGATCGCCGGCAGATGGTTGCGGTTCGATTCCGATCACGCTAAACAGGTCCAGCTCTCGAAGATTCTTCTCCGTGGTCCTGAGCGCCGTTCCCGAGAATGACTCGCCGGGCTGATACGCCACTTCCCGTAGAACGATCTCCTTGTCGATATCTTTGAGCCCTTCCACGATCGTTGGCCCGAACCTGGCTTCCGGTCCAACTTTGAGAATGTAGGAGACTCTTGCTTCATGCCGGTCGAGGATGACCTGCGCCTTTCGCTTTATTTCAACCAGGGCCCGGCTCTTGTCGTAAAAAAACTCTTTGATCTGAGATTCCGTCTGCTGATAGGCCTCGACGGCAAAAACTTGTCCTTCACGCAGCGGAAGTTTGCGAAGTCGCGCTTCCAGTTCCGTTTTCAGCTCGGGTGCATCGATGATTTCGACGGAGATTTGCGCCACTTTGATGGGCGCGCCCTCGCGGATGCGAATCTCGGCGGTCACGAGACCTTCGCCGCTGTCGACTTCCAAGTCATGGCTTACTTGGGTCTCGTAGTAACCTTTGTCCTGGTAGAACTGGACTAAGCGTTGCAGGTCCGACGCGAAAACGGCCGGGTCGAAAAGCGGTCGAGCCTGCCAGGGCATATACCAAGGACGCGTTTTGGTCGATAGGATTTCTTCCAATTCCGAAGATCCGATCTGATCGTTGCCCGATAATTTTAAATCCTTAGTTTGCCATTGTTTGTTGGGGTCCAGCTCCTCCACCGGTAGAGCTAGCAGAGGAGAACAGTAGAAGAGAAGCCAAATGGAAAGAGCCGAAAGAAGGCCGTACCCCAATCGAAGCAAACTCATCTCCAGCGATGCAACGGTACCATGGTTCAATATACCATCTGAAAGGTGGCTGCCAAGATGAACAGCAGCAAAAATGCCTCTTTTCTCAGGATTTAGTGTTAATGTCAATTTCAAAACCATAAGCGAGGAGGCGCTGCCGGGGGCGGCAGCGAGCGACATTCCGAGCCAAATCTCACGTTTCACGCTGCTGCAACGAGTTGATCATGTTTTGATAGAAGCAGGTATTATAGCTGGCATCGTCCACATCCAAACGTCAGCAGGCCGGTCGATTCAGCCGACCGTTGCTCGGATTGGGGCAAAATTCAAAGGGGTATGATGGTGAAAGCTTGCCGATTAGTTGAAGTCATCGGGCGGCGGTCGCGCTTGTAACTCATTTCAAAGAGATATATTTGGAGCCAAGGCTTGGACCTACATAGCGTTGACAGACAGGAGGTAAGCGATGGTCAAAACTCAAGGTGTGGTTCACTTCAGTCTCCCAGTGACAGACGTGGAGCGAAGCGCGAGGTTCTACAGCGAGCTTCTGGGCATGAAAATCGTGCAAAAAACTCCCCGCATGGTTTTCCTCAAGTGTGGCGATGATTTTCTGATTTTGGCGAAGGGCAACGCGCCTTTGAAGTACGACTCGCCATCCGACACTCCGGTGCACCACGCCTTTAAGGTGTCCGCGGACGATTTTGAGCCTGCGTTGGAGTTTTTAAGGCGGAACGGAGTGAAAGTATTCAACGTGGAAGATCGGCACGAGGGTGTCTTTTTGGGTCCACAAGCCTACTTTCTCGATCCTGACGGCAACAAGCTTGAGATTCATTACAATCGAGGGATGGGCGTCGCGATAGATTGATTGACGCCCGGACGAGGCTGACTTGGGTCCGATGATGGGTTTTGTTTTGTCCGTTTTCTCCTCATCCGGCTGTCGTTCATGAGGCGTGAGGAAGCTTTAGGATAGATTCTTTGCAGGTAGAGAAAAAGGAATGGGCTCAAAATCGGACGCCGCCTCGGCGGCGGTCTTTCCTGCAGGTTTTCGGATTACCCCGGCGATGCTCTGTAAAACTTCATCCAATTGGTACGGCTTCAAAATTACGGCGTTCACACATCCCGCGGTTAGCTGTGATTCGACTTGCGGCGCCATGAAGCCCGTCGCAAAGATGGTTTTTGCGGAAGGATCAATCTCTCTGATCTTGTGAAAAACTTCCCAGCCATTTAACTTCGGCAATCCGAGGTCCAGAATCACTAACGCAATCTCATCCTTGTTTTGACGAAAAACTTCTACCGCTTCGGCGCCGTCTGTGGCCGGCAATATTCGGTAGCCTTTGGCTTGAAGAA
>DASQUN010000623.1:0-4114 GCA_035641275.1 Candidatus Udaeobacter sp.
CATTACACGGCAATCCAGGGAGACGGCTTCAAAACCCTAAACGAAGGACAGAACGTGGAATTTGAAATTGCCCAGGGAGAAAAAGGCCCACAGGCCATCAACGTTGTAAAACTGTAACTAGTTGAGCTCGCTTTTTTATTATAGATCGGGTCCCAGTCCTTGCCTTCTCTCATCCCGAGTACGGAAAATGACATCATCACTTGTGTTAGTTCATCGGGCGCCAGCGCTGATGATTTGAGTGTCCTGCTGAAAGATTGTATCTTATAAATGAAAGCTTGTTTGCCAGGGGTTTATCAGCACATGGTGTCTAATAGCTCTGCAGGTGGGTCGAAATTCGCCCAGGAGAATCTATTGGTCGAAAGTGTTGTCCTCACACGCCTCGATAAGGCAGTAGGGTGGGCTCGTAAGTATTCTCTGTTCCCATACCCCTTCGCTACGGCCTGCTGCGCGATGGAGTACATGTCTCTTTCCATGTCACCGTACGATATCGACCGTTTTGGTGCCTTATTGCCCCGCTTTAGTCCCAGGCAGGCGGACTTGTTGATGGTGATTGGTACGGTGAATCACAAATTGTCACCGGTCTTGAAGCGGGTGTACGAACAGATGTCTGAGCCCAAGTGGGTGATGGCTTTTGGTGCATGTGCAGCAAGCGGCGGCTTTTATGACAATTACGCTACCGTGCAAGGAATCGATCGCATTATTCCTGTCGATGTTTACGTTCCCGGCTGTCCTCCGCGCCCCGAGGCGGTGCTCGATGGTTTAATGGAGCTTCAAGGCAGGATAGCGAATCAAAAGCAATCGTTGAGATAGGCTGGGCGGTATCGTCTTGGACATTGGGGAAATTGGATCTAGGGCCACGCGGTTATATCCGCGGCTTAGACATCTTCATGATGGGGTTTTTCTGTGTCTCAGGCAGATTGGTGACCGTTTCCCGGGAACTCGATGAGCGCACCGGACGAAAATCAAATAGCTCGCCAGAGTGACCTGTACCATCACGGGATCATTACAAAGTTATTCCCTTCCAACGATACCGGGTTTGTCCGGACGGAAAGCGGTCGTGAGGTTCCTTTTTCATACGATCTCGTGATTCTTTTCGGCGAGATAAAATCAGTCCAAGATCTAAGAGAAGGCGAGCGAGTAGGGTATGATCTCGGCTGGACCTCGAACGGCTTACGAGTTACGAAGATAAAAACGTATGCCAAGACGTTCGATGAAAGCGCTTAATCAAACCTAAAACGGCAACGACGTTAGGGCGAGAATCTGTCGCCCCAAAATCTCTCCGACAAAAACCCCGAGCATGGCGATATAGAAAAGGCCCGTCGCAGCCATGGTGTGCGGAATCAGCAAGCTCCGCCATATCATCCACGATAAGATCAAGGGTGCGAAATGTCCGATCAGCGACCGAGTCGCCAGTAAAGTCGAATGATTTAACCAGAGGCGCTGCATATTCGTCACACTGCTGGTTGACCCTCGAAAATACAACAAGAATGGCGTCAGGAGAAAAAATAAAGTCTGAACAATCAGAGCAATCACGAAAAATTTGTAGATACGGACGAACGGGTCAAGAGTTTGACCCGTATCGATTAGATACCAATGCCCGATGAGCATGCCCACGGTAACGCTTCCAAGCAAGAGAGACGATAACAAAAAACTTGCTGGATAGATAAACGTCTCGACGGAAAAGACCGGCGCGCGATAAAAACTGTGGGCGCTGAGGGCAAGACCGGCGAGACCCGCGAGGACGCAGGTAGCGAAGCTTCGCGCTCGGAATGTTTGCCGCTCGCCCCATAGTGAAATCAGGTAAGCACCAAAAGAAATTGCGAACAAAACGTGAAAAAAAATCTCGGCTGCGATGATCCAATTAAGATCATGGATGACACTCTGCCAGTAGAGCGGACTTTTGCCCCATAGACCCACAACTGCGATTGCAAATAGGACTCCGCCTGTGGATTTGTAGAACGCTCTTTCTAGTTCGTGAAACGGTGTGGCCGCTAATGCGAACAGTCCACCTAACGCGACTTGATGGAAAAAAATAAGGAAACTACTGGAATAACCTTGCATGTTATCGAGCGTTGCCTGCGAAATCGCGTAGCTTCTCAGCGATATGGATGCATACCGCCCCGCAGAGAAACCTTTGAATCGTGATTCGCTCAAAACCTGCTTGTTCGATCACGCTCGCAACCCTCTCTGGAGGAGGAAATCCTCGGACCGATTCTGATAGATACCTATAGGCGTTATGATCGTGCGCCAATAGGCCGCCGATCCACGGAACCAGACCATAGAAATAAAGGCCATAAAGGGCTGAAAACCAACCGTTGGAGGGCGGAAACATGTCCAACGAAACGAATTTGCCACCTGGCTTTAGCACACGAAAGGCATGAGCGAAGAGAAGCGAAAGGTCCGAGACGTTGCGCAGGACGAATGCGGTCATGACCCCATCAAACACCGCGTCTTTAAAGGGGGCGAGCAGGGCACTCCCTAGTACAAACGACGTGCTGTCTCCATAATGGGCGCTAGCCTTTTTTTTTTGAGCCAATCTCAACATTTGATGCGAAAAATCTAAACCTACAATTCGACCGTTCCCTTGGCTGGCTCTAGCCGCGGCGAAGGTCAAATCTCCTGTGCCCGCGCCCAAATCCAATATGAGCGGGTTCGGAACCGTCATGAGCGTCCTGATAGCTTCATTTCTCCAGCGCGAATCCAGCCGAAAGCTGATGACCCGATTCAGCAGGTCGTAACGTCCCGCAATGCGGTTGAACATGTTTTGAACTGCGCGGTCGCGCGAATGATTGAACGCCGGCATTATTAACGGGAGTCGTGAGGGAATCTCATCCCAACAGGATGAGGAGCTATCGAGCCGATTCCTGGGATCTAGAAGTCTCTTTCTATTATCAATTGTACCAGTGTTTTGAGTCCGTTGCGGTAGCGTGAAGGAGGCAACTGCTTGACGGATCGAAGAGCCTCTTCGGCATAGTTTTTAGACAGCGCCTTCGCCTGTTGAATGGCGGGTCCTGCTTTTATGGCATTCAGCGCTGTGGCGATTTGGCTATCCGTAGGATGCGGCCGCTGAAATGCTTCACAGACGGCCGGTTGGCTCTCTTTGAGGGCGAGGATAATCGGTAAAGCCGGATTGCCGTCCCGCAAGTCCATGCCCGTCGGTTTTCCCAGAAGTTCGGAATGACCTACGACGTCAAGGATATCGTCGACCATCTGAAAAGCGATGCCCATGTTCAATCCGTAACGATTGGTTTCATCCACGAGCTTTGCATTGGCTCCGGCAAGATAGGCGCCGATTTTTGCACCCGTTTGAAACAATGAAGCGGTCTTCCGCTTTACGATTTCGATATAATCGTCGAGCGTTACCGCGCGGTTTCGGTTGAAGGACCCTTGCAACATTTCACCTTCGGTCAAAAGTGCACATGCATCGGCTGTCCATTGAACGATTGTCTCGTCGAACTTTCCTGCGAATTCGAAAGCTTTGATAAACAGAAAATCCCCTGTCACTAGGGTGGACTTCAGCCCAAATCGTTTAAAGGCGGATGGTTTGCCACGCCGAGTCTCGGCTCCATCGATGATGTCGTCGTGGAGCAAAGTCGCCGTATGAATCAATTCTATTGCGGTGGCGATGTCGACGATGTCCTGCGTTCGCTTCCCGCCGAAAGCTAGGAAGGCCAACAGGGTGACCATCGGCCTTATCCTTTTCCCGCCGCCATAAATCAAATGGGCGGCAATGTCGGTCAAAATTTGTTCGCGTGATCGGATCGCGCGCTTGAGGCTGTTTTCCACGAGCTCAAGCTCCTCGGTCACATAGGTGAACGGATCGCCGGCGCCCTGAAGAGAGGGAATGTTGCGCTCGATTCCAGGCGCGACCACGGAATTCGGCTGGAACAATTTAGGTTTTGTTTCGTGAATCAGAAAGGCCCCGCACGCTCGTGAAACTGAAAAATGGCACACAACAGTAGACAGGTCAAGCGGCGAATGACCTTATTCGCCGCCGCTGGTTTCGGGCGCGCAGCGCTACGACCGCCTTACTTGGGCGATACCTTTAATGTCTCTTCCAGAAACGAGCCGTGGGTTTCGCAGCACCTGAGGGAGTGGATCTCGAAAATCGAAT
>DASQUN010000624.1:0-5289 GCA_035641275.1 Candidatus Udaeobacter sp.
GCTGGCAAACGTAGGCAAAACTTGTCACTAGTCACGATAAGTGCACGAAACCCCCGATGAATTTGAGATGCGGCCTGGTGAGCGCTGGACAACGTTTCTACGTGAGACGGCTAACTGTCATCGGACGGATGTATCGGCAGAAGTTTCACATCCCGCGAACAGTCCTCAGACGAACGGTTCTGTGAACGGTTTCACAAGACCGGGCTCAACGAGTTTACCGAGTCACTTTTCGCAAAACACTTGAGTGCGTTGACAGCCTGAACTTTCAGGTCACTGTTACTCCGAGTTCTTCAATCCGGTCAGCCTGAGCCAAGCTAAGGATCTCGCTGCTTGACTCTCATGGTGATCTGGTTCAACTCATAGAGACGATATCGCCCACGATTCTACCGCGCGGTTCCGTTTGCAGCACCGTGAATTCGATTCAAACAGCCTCCTTGCAGATCGCTTCCAAGACCCGCCTCGCCGTGACGGGAATCATGTTGGTGATCTTGTTGTTCGCCATCGATGCCACGATCGTCAGTACATCCATGCCCACGATCGTCGCCAAGCTCGGCGGGCTAGAACTCTACAGCTGGGTCTTTTCCATCTACATGCTGACTTCCGCTTTGACGACTCCCGTCTTCGGCAAACTCGCCGATCTCTTCAATCGCCGCAACCTTATGCTCGTCGGCATCGCGATCTTCGTCATCGGATCAACGCTGTGCGGCGCGGCGCAAAGCATGGAAATGATGATTCTGTTTCGCGCCATCCAGGGCCTGGGCGGAGGCGCCATCTATGCATTGGCTTTTATCATTGTCGGCATTCTTTACCCGGCCGAGAAGCGCGCCAAGATGCAGGGAATCATCAGCAGCATTTGGGGTATCGCTTCAATTCTGGGTCCATTGGCCGGAGGCATCATCGTCGAGCACTGGAGCTGGCGCTGGATCTTTTTTGTCAATCTGCCGATCACGGCGGTCGCCTCGGCTCTTATCGTCATTGGAATTAAGGAGGACAGCACGGACAAGAAAACTTCCGAACTCGACGTCAAGGGTACAGCGACCCTCTTGGCTGGTCTGCTGCTTCTCTTCTACGCGCTTGCCGAGAGCGCTCATGCTCTCCAACCACTGAATTCACAAACCATTGGTATCATCGCCGTCGCCGGGATAATTCTTCTGGTGTTTTTCATGATCGAGCGCCGCGCGCGCGAGCCGATTATTCCTCTCGACCTCTTTAGGCTCGGTTTGTTCACAGCATCCACGGCAGTGGCTACCTTGGCTTCCATGGGAGTCTTCGGCGCCGTCAGCTACTTGCCGCTGTACCTGCAAGGCGTCCTCGGAATCAGTGCGTCACGAGCCGGGTTAGTACTGCTCCTCTTGAGTCTTGCCTGGACTACCGGCAGTTTGCTCGCCGGCCAATGGATCAATCGTATGGGCTACCGGCTCGTTGCGTTTGTCGGTATGGCGCTGATCGCGTTCGGTTATGCTCTATTCCTCGTTGCCAATTCGAATCTCCGGATTTGGGGAGTTGTGGTTAGCGCAATCGCTATTGGCATCGGCATGGGTTTGGCGAACCTCACAACCCTGGTCGCGGCGCAGACGGGGGTCTGGAGCCATCGAATCGGCGTGGCGACTTCGACGCTCATGCTTTTTAGAACCTTCGGCGGCGCCTTCGCGGTGAGCTTGATGGGCACGGTACTGCTGAACAACATGGAAAAGCGACTGACTGAGCTGGGCGGCGCGTCCGATGGCGCCTTGTCTGCCGCTCTAAAAGACAAGCTCGCTCATCCGCAGAACCTGCTCGAACCGTCAACCCGCGCGCTCATTCCGCCCGAGTTCTTGCCGCAACTCGTGGAGGCATTGGAAAGCGCCATCGGCTATGCGTTTCTCACAATGTTCGTCCTGATGCTGTTAGGCATCATCCCAAGTCTATTCATGAGCCGATACACCCCCACCAGCACGCCGCGACCGGATGCACCTTCCGGACCTTGATCGTGAGAGGAATGGGTATTGGTTCAGGTTCGCGAAAATTTGTAGTGGAGACCCTCTGTGGTCGCCCGAGACAGGGCAAGCACGAGGGGCTTGCCCCTACATAGACACGTTTATTGAAATCAAATTGAACCACTACCCAGCGTTGCCTCGGTTTGACAGCGATGCGCGCGCTCTTGTACAGATAATTAAATAAGCGCTCCACCGTCGGATTGCGCTAAAGGATCAAAGGTGATCAAACGATGAACGATTCACAGGTATCCACTGCTTCAACGACAACATCGGTTAGCCCGGCAGCGTACGAAGCGACTGAGCAGGAAAAGCGCCTCGCCATCGGCCTCATCAGCGGCTGTCACACGCTGAATCATCTCCAGTACAGCATCACGTCCGTCCTGTTCCCGGTCATGATGACGGAACTGGGTTTCGGTCTGCTGGGACTAGGCGTCATTTCCGCCGTTTCGAGCTTCGTAGGCCAAGGATTGCAAGTCGTCTATGGTTTTTTTTCCGGCTTCTTTAAACGCACAACTATTCTAGGCTTTGGCAACGTCATGGTGGGGCTTGTGGCAATGTTGCAGTTTTTCGTGCGCAGTTTCCCGCAGCTTCTCACCGCGCGCGTAGCCATCGACATTGGTTCCAGCCCACAGCACCCGCTGGGATCCAGTGTCTTGTCGCGCTACTATCCCAAGGCGCGGGGCTGGGCTTTGACCTTCCATCACACGGCGGGCAACTTGGGGTCCTTTATCGGTCCCGCGCTCGCTTCCCTTGCTCTCCTCTATATGGGTTGGCAAACCGCCTTCGTTGTCTTCGGACTCCCGAGTGTTTTGATGGGCCTCACTCTGTTCCTGATCGGTGAGCGTACGGGAGTCTCCGATGAGTTGGAGGGCGGAAAGAAAAAGAGAATGAAGGCCAACTTAAATGCTTATCTTCAATGCCTCAAGAATCGCAACATCATTTTTACTTCGCTCGTTCTCATGGTCGGGGCAGCGGGGCGAGGAACCGGGGTCAATAACACTTACCTCGTACCGTTCTTTATGGAACGCTTTGGTGTTTCGGCATCCGCGGGCGGCTTTCTGCTCACTCTTATGCTGGGCGCGGGGCTCATCGGCCCGCTGACGATCGCTTGGTTTTCCGATCGCATCGGCAAGCGAACGTTGATCACGCAGGGCACGCTTTTGGTTTCGGCGATCATGACATTTTGGCTGGCCCAGCACGCTTCGCTGGACGTGCTTTTTTATCTGAACCTCATTCTGTATGGCGCGTTCGTTCAGGCACGCGGCTCGCTTACCCAGACCATGATCGGCGATTTCGCCACTCCTGAGCTGACCGACGCGGCGTTCTCGATCTACTATTTTGTCGGCTTCATCTCGGGCCCCATCTGGACTCTCATCATTGGCTATGTGATGGAAAGCTATGGTTTCACGCCGGCTTTCTACGTAGCAGGCGGAACTTACCTCGCGGGCATGCTGCTACTGCTGCTAGTGAAAGAGGGAACCGCAAAGAGCGGCACGTAACGCCCCTGCGCTATATCAAGAAAACTTTCGAACCTCAGTTTCACTACCGTCACGCCGGTCGTTCTTCACCCAAATGAGCCGCTAAACGCGACTGTCTTCCTTTTCCCTCGTCCTCCGGTCGAGGCCGTCTCGCGCCGAAAAAGCAACGTTCTGCGACAAATGTCTCGGCTTTCGGCTAGGTATCCGTAGAATCAAACTAGTTAGTTAGTTAACTCGGCCAAAACCGGACGCCATCGGTCAGGCTCGTGGTCAAGCGGCTTGGCTCTGCAACACGCGCACTGCGGCTTTACGAACAGTGGTGGAGCTGAATGCGTCACATGTGATGCGTCGTTGATTTACGAAATGGTTGACATTCGGTTGCGCACTCATTATCAAAGAGCCACCACGCTCACATTCATTCACCCTCTCTTGGCCGAGGAAGGAGGTGCCGATGGCACGGATAGCACTCCGGGTAAACGGCACAGACCAGATTGTCGATGCGGATCCTGAGGTCCCGTTACTTTACGTTCTGCGCAACGATCTGCAGTTAAACGGACCGAAATTCGGTTGCGGGCTAGCCCAGTGCGGCGCCTGCACAGTCATCATGGATGGCAACGCGATTCGCTCCTGCGTAACGCCCATAAAAGCCGCCCGCAAGCGCGCCGTAACCACGCTTGAAGGCCTCGGCTCGACAAAAAAATGCACCCGATACAGAAAGCCTTCGTGGACGAGCAAGCGGCTCAGTGCGGTTACTGCATCAATGGCATGATCATGAGCACCAAAGTTTTGCTCGACAAAAACCCGAAGCCGACCGCTAGCCAAATCAAAGAAGCGCTCGCCGGCAATCTGTGCCGCTGCGGCACCCACACGCGCATCCTGCAGGCGGTGAAGCGCGCGTCGGGTCAGAAGGCTTGAAGGAGGAGTCATGCCATGAAAACAGCATCACTTTCCCGCAGGCAATTTCTTAAAGGCACCGGCGCATTGATCGTCAGCTTCAACTTGTTTCCGTCGGCATCGAAGCTGTTTGCCCAAACCCGGCGGCCCGATGGTGAATTGGATCCGCAGTCTCTCGATTCCTGGTTGGCCATCAGTCCGGACGGCACCGTCACTTTTTTCACCAGCAAAGTCGAAATCGGCACCGGCATACAGACCGCATTGGCGCAGATCATAGCCGAGGAGCTTGACGTTCCCTTCGAACGGGTCGTTTTGGACTCCGGAGACACGACGAAATCGATCGAACAGGGGTCTACTGTCGGGAGCCGCACCATCGAGAGAGCAGGCCCGCAAGTGAGGCAGGCCGCGGCCGCAGCGCGGCAAGAGCTGCTTAAGCTGGCGTCCGCTCGACTCGGAGTTTCGGTCGATAAATTGGCCGTGCAAAACGGCATCGTCACCGTTGTCGGCGCCCCCGCGAAAAAAGTGTCCTACGGAGAGTTAATCGGCGGCAAACGATTCGACGTCAAGATCATAGCTACCGGCACGGGCTGGGACATGAAAGTCGCTCCAGAGGTCAAAGCCAAGGATCCAAAGAACTACAAAATTGTCGGCTCCTCGGTCCGACGCGTCGAGCTACCAGCAAAAGTCACAGGCGAGCATATCTATGCCCATGACGTTCGCGTTCCCGCCATGCTGCATGGGCGCGTGGTCCGGCCCCCAATTGTAAACACCGAACCGCTCAGCATCGATCCCGATTCCGTCCGCGGTATTCCCGGCGTGGTGATGATCGCGCGCGAGGGAAATTTTGTCGGGGTGGTGGCGAAAACCGAGTGGGCTGCGATCAAAGCTGCAGAGGCGCTCAAGGTCACCTGGTCGAAGCCGGCAACAAAGTTGCCCGCGAC
>DASQUN010000625.1:0-4829 GCA_035641275.1 Candidatus Udaeobacter sp.
CCAAGATGGTCGATTCTTCTGGAAATGGCCGAAGCGGTTTGCTTATCCCGTCACGGTATCGTTCGGCCCGCCGCTGCCTTGCGATGCTGATGCTCGACAAGTGCGCCAGGCGGTCTTGGAGCTGGAAAGTAATGCGTTTTATCAACGCCGGTGCGCGCAGGAGCTGCTCCACGGCAAGTTCATCCGCACGGCGAAGCGCCATTGGTCTTCTTTCTGTATGGCCGACACGACGGGCACCGAGTTGTCTTTCGGCAAAGCCCTGATAGGAAGCCTGCTTTTTTCCCGCTGGCTGCGAAAACGCTGCGCCCAAGAGTCGTTGGTCGGCGTCATGCTCCCGCCTTCGGTCGGCGGCGCGCTCGTGAACGTTGCCATCCTGCTGGCCGGCAAGGTGCCGGTAAACTTGAACTTTACGGCCGGAGCCGAAACGACGACTTCAGCGATCCGCCAGTGCGGCATCGGCACCATTCTGACTTCCCGGATTTTTTTGTCGAAGGCGCAGATCGAAGAGCGATCGCAGATGGTCTTTGTTGAGGAGATTCGGCGGACCTTTTCAGCTAGCGACAAACTTTTGGCCGCGCTTACCGCGTTCGTGATTCCGGTCCGATATCTGGAGCGCCGCTACACCAAGAATCAAAAGTCGAGTAACCTGGCAACCGTCATATTCTCCAGTGGCAGCACAGGAACACCCAAGGGCGTTATGCTGTCACATCAGAATATCATCTCCAACATTGAAGGCGTTCGCCAAGTCATTCCACTCACTTCGAATGACCGCATCATGGGAGTTTTGCCGTTCTTTCACTCGTTTGGGTTTAGTATCTCACTCTGGCTGCCTCTCATTGCCGGATTCGCCGCCGTCTATCACCCAAATCCGATGGATGCCAAGACGATTGGAGAGACGGTGGAAAAATACCGAGCCACCCTCTTAATCAGTACGCCGACGTTCTATGCCGGCTACGTGAGACGCTGCTCGCGTGAACAATTTGCCACGTTGCGCTACGCGATCGCCGGCGCGGAGAAGCTGCGTGAACAAATTGCCCAAAGCTTCAAAGACAAATATGGCTTGGATCTTCTCGAGGGTTACGGCTGCACCGAGCTCTCTCCCGTGGTTTCTGTGAACCTTCCCGACGTGATCCATGCTGTCGAAAAACAAATCGGCAACAAACCCGGGACCGTCGGCCATCCCATTCCCGCCGTCTCGGTGAAGATCATCGACCCCGACACGGAACAACCTTTAGCCAGCGGTCAAGAGGGTTTGCTGCTGGTCAAAGGACCCAACCGCATGCTCGGCTATCTCAATCAGCCCGCACTTACAAACCAGGCATTGCGGGACGGCTGGTATATCACCGGCGATATTGCCGCCATCGATGAAGACGGCTTCATTCGCATTACGGATCGTCTTTCGAGATTCAGCAAAATCGGTGGCGAAATGGTCCCCCACGTAAAGATCGAAGAAGCGATCAATCAAATCCTTGGAGAGTCGGCCGCTGTGATCACCGCGCTTCCGGATCAACAAAAAGGAGAACAACTCGTGGGGTTGTACGCGCGCAATGGAATCTCTCCTGGCGAGCTATGGAACAAGTTGAACGAGACCGACCTGCCAAAGTTATGGATCCCAAAGAAAGGTAATCTCTTTCGCATTGAATCGATTCCTTTGCTGGGCTCGGGTAAGGTCGACCTCAAGACCGTGCAAAAAATCGCCGCGGAATCATTTCGTAAGCAACAGTGACGCTGCTCAAATGGCTGGCAGGTAGGGCTCACAACAAATTCGCACACTGATGCGTGATCATTTTTTTTCACAGTTAAGACCGTATTGGTATATTGCTGCCGAAGCCAGGGAACTTGGCACAAAACCGTTAACGCGCACGATCCTGGGAGAACGGTTGGTTCTCTTTCGTGACGGAGAGGGCCGCCCCGCGGCGCTCATCGACCGTTGCGCGCACAGAAATATGGCTCTGTCTCGAGGCAGGGTGAGTCGGGGAGCGATCGAGTGCCCTTACCATGGCTGGCGCTATCGGGGCGACGGCAGATGCGTTGCGATCCCTTCCTCGAGCTCAAGCGTCCCTCCCGAGGAGATTGCCCTCCGCTGCTACCCGACGGCACAGAGCGACGGCTTCGTGTGGGTTTACATGGCTTTGAACCCGCACACCTCGCCGCCTCATTTTCCCCACCTCGGTGAAGCCGGTTGGACCAGTTTCACGATGCGGACTCATTTTTCTGCCGGCGCTTTCGCTTGTTTAGAAAATTTTCTTGACTGCCCCCATACGGTTTATGTTCACCGCGGCTGGTTTCGCAGCCCGCATACGCAAGCAGCCCGCGCGGAAATCGCGCGCGGGGATGATTGGGTGGAGGCGAGATTCTCCGAGGAGCGGGATGCCAAGAGCGTCGTCTCGCGCCTGCTCTTTCCGTCGGGTCGAAAGATGATCCACACCGACCGCTTTCTCATGCCCGCCACGAGCCGGGTCGATTACGTCTTCGGCCCAGACCGGCACTTCATCATCACATCGCAGTGCACACCCGTGTCCGAGCATGAGACCGAAGTCTATACGGTGATCACCTTTCGCTTCGGCAGGATCGGCCCGTTCGTGCGCCTCTTTTTCGAGCCGTTATCCCGCCGGATCATCCGCCAAGACGTGGAAATCCTGCGTCTCCAGACCGAACAGCTCAAGCGCTTCGGCGGCGAGCATTTCACGTTTATCGAAAGCGATCTCATTGGGCCGGATATCCGAAGACTCTGGCGGCAAGCGCTCGGCTCTCAAGACAACCAACGAAAGACCAATCATCCGTCGGAGACCCGCAACGTCGTGCTTCGGTTCTAAAGTGGAAAGCTCGGTCACATCCCATCATTTCCTCGCGCCCCGACGCAACTTTGCGCTCGTGCTTACGATCGCAACGCTGGCGGTGATTTCCATCTGGTTTTACTACCGACAGAATTTCGCCGGCCAGATCGGCGGCGAGATGTCCATAGCCAAGCTCCTCTGGCTGGACTATGCGATCATCGCCTGGTTCATCTTACCTTTCTTCCTATGGCGATCTTCGTTAATTCGCTCAAGCCTCCGCCGCATTTATGCGATCCATCTGGTCAACTTCTCCCTCCGGGGTATGACCGAGTTATGGATGATGTACGTGACCTTTTCATGGGCGCCGCCTTACGGCATCGTTCACGACTTATTTTCCATTGTCATGCTCACCGGGCTGAGACGATCCGTATCCGACAAGCACGGGCAAGAAGATTCGCCAAACCAAGCCGCGCTCAGTTTCTTGACCTCGATACGTCTCACGCTGGTCTGTGAGATGGCTTTTGCCTGGCTCTTTTACCGAACCAGGAGCGACAGCGGACTTTACTTCGCCAGCTCCGATCCCTCCTTTGCCATTATCAATCAATTGACCTGGATCGTGGTGATCTTCGCTTATACCGATTTAGCGCGCATCCTTTGGGCTGCGCGGGGAGCGCTGTATCCGGTGGTCTCGGGGCCGCTTCCGGAGAGACAAGGCCATGTCTAGGGACGCGCTCCGAGCCGAAATCATTCCGGCACAAGAACTCTCTACTGGACTCAGCGACCGGCTCTACGGCCTCTATGACCATTGCTATGATGGGGCGGATCGTGAGCGGTTCTATGCCGATCTCGGAGAGAAGCATTGGATTATCCTACTCCGCGACTCGATCAACGACCATCCCGCTGGGTTCTCAACCCAGATGTTGATCCGTGTGACCGTACACGGTCGGCCGATTTGCGCGCTTTTCTCCGGCGATACCATCATTCATCCTGCATATTGGGGTTCTCAAGAACTCGTCCGCGCCTGGTGCCGGTTTGCCGGACAGCTGAAGGCTAACCTCGGAAACTCGCCGCTTTTCTGGTTTCTAATCTCAAAGGGATACCGGACGTATTTGTATCTGCCATGTTTTTTTCGCACTTTCCATCCGCGCTACGACAGCCCAACACCTCCATTTGAAGCGCAACTCATCGGTGCCTTAGGCATGAGGAAATACCCGAAGGAGTTTGATCCCTGCACCGGGGTGGTCGCACATGGCGGGATACACGATCGACTAAAGTCAGCATTGGATTCCACGGAAAAGCACGTTCGCAATCCCCATGTCGATTATTTCATCCGTCGCAATCCGCACTACTGGAAGGGAGATGAGCTCGTTTGCGTCGCGGAGATAGCACCCGATAACATGCGCTCCATCGCCAAACGTGAATTGGAAATCGGACTGCAATCCGTCGCACCCTTATGAGCGGTGCTGCTGTGAACCCTTTCGGCTATTTCGTCCTGAATTCGCTTTGGCTCTTCGGCGGAGCAAAGGCTGCTCTCAAGTTCCGGCGCGCTTTGCGGCAGCCACGAGAGAGCCAGGAAGCCATCCTTTTTTCCGTCCTGCGCCAAAATGCCGGCACGCGCTACGGCCGAACCTATCGTTTCCACCGGCTTCATACGATACGGGACTATCAAAATGCGGTTCCGATTATCGGCTTTGACGCTTTAACTGAAGAGATCGCAGCGATCAAAGCCGGACGGCACGGTGTGCTAACGGAAGAGCCTGTTTTAGCGCTGGAAAGGACGTCGGGTTCCACGGCCGCCGCCAAATATGTTCCATACACGGCTCGATTGCTGCGGGAATTCCAAGCGGCCATAGGTCCATGGATGGCCGATCTTTACTGCCACCGACCGGAAATGCTCGGCGGCGGAGCCTACTGGTCGGTGAGCCCTTTAGCGTCGGGGCCAGAGTTGACAGAAGGCGGCCTTCCCGTGGGATTCGCAGACGATGCGGAATACTTCGGCGGCTTTGGGCGTCGTCTCCTGGCTCGTCTAGTGATCACACCGCCGCAGCTGCC
>DASQUN010000626.1:0-10459 GCA_035641275.1 Candidatus Udaeobacter sp.
CCCCACGAGCGACTGCCGGACATGTTCAAGCATGATATCCCGGATTTCCTCAAGCGCCCAGATATTAGCGATGAAACCAAGCGGCAGATTCTCTACGATAATCCGAAGAACTTCTATAGGCTGGAAATCTAGTCGTTGGAGAAGGAGGATCGCACCATGCGCCTCAAAGACAGAGTAGCGATTGTCACCGGCGGCGGCGTGGGGATCGGTAGAGCTTACGCCCACGGTTTGGCGAAAGAGGGAGCCAAGGTCGTAGTCGCCGATATTCAGGAATTGGAAGCGAAGAAAGTCGCCGACGACGTCAAAGCGGCCGGCGGCGAAGCTCTCGCCGTGGCCGTCGACGTCACCTCGCCAGAGAAAACTCAAGCGATGGCGGCGGCTACGTTGAAGGAATATGGCCGCATCGACATCCTCGTGAACAACGCCGGCCTTTACTCGGCCTTGAAAAAGAAAAACTTCATGGAGATCGACATCGACGAATGGGATCGCGTGATGGCGGTCAACGTAAAAGGATTGTTCCTCTGCGTGAAGGCCGTCTACCCCACCATGAAGCAACAGAAAAAAGGCAAGATCATCAACATTTCATCGGGGACGACGCAAAGCGGCACGCCATTTTTCTTGCATTATGTCTCCTCCAAAGCCGGCGTCTTAGGTTTCACCCGCGCGCTCGCGCGCGAAGTCGGCGGCGATAACATCTGCGTGAATTCCATCATGCCGGGATTAACAATATCCGGATCTAACCAGGAAGGCGTGATGACGCCTGAGCAATTGGCCGACCGCAGAAAACGCCGCTGTATCCAGCGCGACCAATACCCGCAAGATCTGGTGGGAACGGTGATCTTTCTCGCTTCAGACGACAGCGACTTCATGACCGGCCAGTCCATTGCTGTCGATGGCGGTATGAATATGCACTAGGGCTCTGCATCGCTTGAACTGACGTTCATTGCGACGTCATTCGAACACCATGCTGGTAAAGGTCACGGCGGATCCGGTCTCAGGTGTGAAAGCCTGGCTGTACTTAAGATTCGTTCCCCGACTCCCGGTCAGTAAGTGAATGAGCGAGTAGAGAGGCGAGAAACCGCAGATCCGTCTCCTGTCTTGATCCTTCGCGATTTCGTGGAAAAAACCCGGCGCATCCAGGGCCGCAAGTCGATCGATGAGGCGCTGATCTTCTGCCGCAACCCGTGTAAGAAAGTCCTCCGTGACCGGCTCACGATCACCGAACTGCCGACCCACGTGGGCTAGGTCAACTCCAGCAACCAGACAAACTTGTCTCGTCTCGCTCTTCGCTAAGTCCCGCAGAGCGGTGAGGCACGTCCCGATAGATGAATTTTTTTCCGGCAGAATTTGGCTCGCCACCATTGCCTGAAAGGAAGAGACCAAGATAGGCACTATTTTAAACGGCCTCTCGCCTTGACCCGTGAGCTCAGCGCGCCGCTGCGCCATGTATTTTAGAAACACCACCTGAAACTCGAGAGAGTGCTCTCCCCGATGAAGGTGTTCGTCGGTAAGGAGATCGTCTTTACATTCTTGTCGCAGACGGTTCAGAAACTGCTTGTCCGTCTCCACGATACCCAGCGGAGTCTCGAAATCTTTGAAAGTCAAGACGAACGGATTTGTGCCGCCGCAGTGAGACGTACAAAGAAGGATGTAAAGGTCCGCCCCGTCGCTTTCGGCCAAGCGCTTATACGCCCACGCATAGGCCGGCCCGCCGCGATGGAAATCAATATGGGGCGCGACGATCGCCCTGGGGGGTGTTGTCGTGATCTCTCGCCTTGGAATTCCGGGACCGTTGGGCGAAAGGAAATATCCATCCAACTGAGCTTTTAGCCGCGCCGGATCGTGTTGATACACACTTCCCGCATGTGCCGGCGCACGCGTTGGTCGGCGGCGAAATTCCTCGATGACATTTCTCTGGTATGCCAGAAACCGCGCGTTCAATAAGTAATAGTGCTGATCAAGGATATCGACGAATTGCTTAAGGTCGTTGCTGAGTAAAAGCGTACCGAATTTTTTGGAATAAATTTCTTGGATGTCAACGAATGAATGGTTGCCGTCAAAGTGAGACATGATGAAATATCCCACCGGGGAGATGCCTATGGGCGTCGCCAGATTGAGCGGATCTTTGAGATAAACGAGAGTCTTGCCGTCCTGTTGAACAGGAAAGGCCTCGATCGATCGCAAACGAGGGAACCCGTCCATGCTTCCGCAACATGAGTCAATAGAGGTAATTCAATTTCGGACCGATTTTATGCTCTTTGAGCGGCGAGAAAAATGAAATCGGATTCCGACGAGTGATAGGAATGTACTGCTCAGATCCCCAGCGATGCAATGGCTCGACGAATCTAGCCAATTCCCAGTTTTTGCTTCGCCTCGTCGCTGATCATGCTGGGATTCCACGGCGGATCCCAAACAAGATCGACGGTTGCGTCATCGACTCCGTCCAATGCGAGAATTCTCTGCCGCGCATCAGCGGCGATCATCGTTCCCATGCCGCAGCCGGGCGCGGTCAGCGTCATCTTCACTGCTACTTTAACGTCATCGACTTGCACGTCATAAACTAAACCCAAGTCCACGATGTTGACCGGGATTTCGGGGTCGTAGCATTCGTGCAGTGCTTCATAGACTTGATCTTTGGTTACCATTTCCAAATCTCCTTTGGGAAGGACGCGTTAGCTCGATACAATCTTCAGACCTTGAGTCCGCTGAGCCCTTTCCGACGCGATCGAGAGCTGGCCGGCCAACTTGGCGGCGATTTCCAAGAAACACTTACTCACTTCAGATTTCGGATCCTGAATAAGAATCGGCACTCCCTGATCGCCCCCTTCCCTGAGTCTGGGTGTGATGGGAATTTCGCCGAGATAGGGAATTTTGAATCGCTCGGCGGCGCGCCGGGCGCCGCCGCGGGAAAAAATCTCATGTTCTTTTCCACAGCCGTCGCAGATGAAGTAGCTCATATTCTCGACGATGCCAACGATAGGGATCATTACTTTGTCGAACATCGACTTGGCTCGAATGACATCCGCGAGCGCAACTGCCTGAGGCGTTGCGACCAAGAGTGCGCCGCTGACCTTGAGCTGCTGCGAGAACGTAATTTGCACGTCACCTGTGCCAGGGGGCATATCGACGACCAGATAATCCAGCTCGCCCCAGTGAACGTCCGCCATCAACTGATGCAATGCCTTCCCGAGCATCGGCCCGCGCCAGATCACCGCCTGCTCCGGGTCCAAGAAGAAGCCGATGGACATGATCGGTACACCGTGAGCCACAGCTGGAGCAATCTTATACGCGCCATTCACTTCAATTTTGTTGGGCTCGCCTTTGACGCCCATCAACATTGGCACTGAAGGGCCATAGATGTCAGCGTCCAATAAACCGGTGGAAGCCCCGTGTGCTTTTAGCGCTACTGCCAGATTGGCTGCGACGGTTGACTTACCAACACCCCCCTTGCCCGCCGCGACAAGGACGACATTTTTCACCGTCGGAAGCAGATCCGTTTGGCCCGCACCCGACTTGCTGCCCCGAACTTGCGCGCCAAAGTTGATTTCCACGGCGTTAAGACCGGAGATTCCTGCCAACGCCTTTCGACAATCCGTCTCAATGCTCTCGCGCAACGGACAGGCAGGGGTGGTCAGCTCGACGGTAAAGGTGACTTTGCCGTTAATTACGGCCAAATCCTTCACCATTCCGAGACTCACAATATCGCGGTGGAGTTCAGGATCTTGGACTTTTTTTAATGCCTCAATGATTTGTTCTTGAGTTCCGTTTTCCACTAGAATCCTTTCACTCAAAAAACTATAGACTTATAAGGTCCACGATGTCAACAGGGTTTTAATAGTTAACTTTTTCGGTGCAACTGAGTCTAACCGAAGGAAGCCTCTGGATGGAGAGAGCGGCATTGCGTGGCGGAATAAAAACTTGCTGGGAAATGGGCCTTCTGTTAGAATTGCGTCTGTATTGTTGATATTAACCCATCAAGTTTTCCAGGAGGTAACATGAAACAGGTATTCAGCACGGTTTTTGGTGCTCTACTGCTGATTTCGGCCATAGGTTGCTCGGGCGGGCCAATGACAACCCGTGAAAAAGGTGCAGGCATCGGCGCGTTAGGCGGCGCCGCGGCCGGTGGCCTCATCGGTGCCGCCGTCGGCCGGCCGGGTGCCGGGGCCGCCATCGGTGGCGTACTCGGGTTAGGAACCGGCGCGTTGGTTGGAGATCAACTCCAAGGACAGGACCACAAACAGGTGGATCAACAGCGTCAAATTGATTCCAACCAGGCCGAGTTGGATCGCCAGCGACGCGAGCTCGAGAGACTGAAAAAACAAGGTGAGTATTGAACGTCTAAAGAGAGAGAACGAGCGACTAAGACAGCAACAAAGAGAATGGTAGACTAATCGCGTTCTGAAGAGGTGCCGCCATGATTCGAGACTTGAAGCCTTACATAACCGTCGCGATCACGATCGCGGTCATAAGTGGCGCGGGCTGTTCCGCTCCACTCACGACACGTGAGAAAGGCGCAGGCATTGGGGCTCTTGGCGGCGCGGCCGCCGGCGGCATTATCGGCTCCGCTGTAGGGCATCCCGGCGCGGGAGCGGCCATTGGTGGCGTGCTAGGTTTGGGTACAGGGGCTTTGGTCGGGGATCAGCTCCAAGGTCAGGAGCAAAAGCAGACTGAACAACAAAGGGCCATCGATCAGCAGCGAGTCGAAATTGCCAAAAACCAGGCTCTGATTGAAGAACTCAAGAAGCGTAACATCGAAGCGCGCGAGACCAGCCGTGGCGTCGCGGTTAATCTGCCGAGCGTTAACTTCCAATTTGACAGTGCTGAGCTGACGCCAGATGGACGCGATCGCATCAATCAGATCGCCAGCATTGTAAAGCGCGATGTGCCCAATCGCCGCATCGCGGTCGAAGGCCATGCCAGCAGAGAAAGCGCCGCTCAAGAAGACTACAACCAGCGATTGTCAGAAAGGCGAGCGAATACAGTTGCGAGTGCGCTCGAACGAGACGGTCTCAGTAACGGCCGGCTTTCCGCCCGGGGACTCGGAACACGGTCACCGCTTGCGTCGAACGAGACGGAGGAAGGTCGCCGGCAAAACCGTCGGGTCGAAGTGATTATCGAAAACAACTAGGAACCGAATTTTGGTTCCGTCCCGGCGAGCAAACGCTGAATATTGCCGCGGTGGCGCAGAATGATCATGACGGCGAGAAGAGCGCTCGCACCAACGAGCACAGGGGGATAAGAAAACCACCAAAGAGCGAGGGGAGCCAGAGCGGCGGCAATCATTGAGCTAAGCGAGACCAGTCGGCTGGTCACAACAATCAGAACAAATATCGCGATCAACACAACCGTCGCTAACGGTGCTAGCCCCAAGAGAACTCCCAAAGCCGTCGCCACGCCCTTTCCTCCGTGAAATTTCAGGAATACCGGATACAGATGGCCCAAGAACGCCGCCACGGCCACAAGCGCTATCACCTCAGTAGTTGAATTTAACTGTCCGGCAAGGAGCACAGGGATAAGCCCTTTTGCGGTATCGCCGATCAACGTCAATAACCCGTGGCGTTTCCCGACAACTCTAGCGACATTCGTAGCGCCGACATTACCACTACCTGCCTTGCGAACGTCCACCCCAGCCCGCGATCCAAGAACGTAACCAGTAGGGATAGAACCCAACAGGTACGCGACCAGGATCAGTATGAATTCCATAGCTTACGATGTTCGTGAAAAACCCGCCTAGAATTGCAATTTTATTCGCCGGGCACGGTCACGCCGGAAGCAATGCTTCGATCGGCTGAAACCTATCACAGGGTCTATTTAGCTCTCAAATTGAATCCGCTGCCTTGCAGCTGGGTAAAAAAAACCCCGCGCCAAGATGATTGGCACAGGGCTTTGTAAATCAACAGTTAGGAAACGAATGGGCTTTACGCGGGCTTTTTGTAAAAATCTGGATTCATCCGGCTGTGGGTTCCGGACTTCGCCAGTTCCTCTTCGAACATCTTTCGAACCGAGGGGTCTTCGTCGTAGTACTCGATCTGGTTACCCCCTGCCTTTACGTCCTTGTCAACTTTGGTGATGTCACCAAACCCTTCGCCTAAACTGTATTTGATGCCGCCCAAACGCGGGGGCAGATAGCGTGCCGGGCTCGCGCCCGTGTTGAAATGCTGGTGGAACATCATGGCCGGGGGAGTGAAGACGCTGCCATCTTGCCAATCGTAGCGCTTGATCGGCTCACCTTCTCTCCAAAAAAGCGAAAATCCTTTTCCTTTTATGATAATGACGTTGAACCCCGGTCCGTGGCGATGAGCTTTTTTGTAAGTTCCTACAGGAAATTCTGAAATATGTGCGGCCATCGAGCCGTTGGCCATTTCCAACATGACGTTGGTGCCAGCCGCCCCACGCTCTTTCCATTCTTCTAGTTTGAAGTTACGGGCGTCCGCAATGAAGTTGGTATCCCAAACGCGACCCGGATGCGCTTTCCCCTTGCCGCTGAAATATTCTGCCTCGCCGTCGAAGCGATCGGTGAAATCGCGAGGGGTGTTGAAGATAAAATCCGCATTATGGAAAAGATTGAAAACAATCGGCATGCTGTTGACGGAAAACAACCGCGCAGGCTCGTCGCCTTGGCCGTTGAAGTGCCGGTACCAGGCATTGAGCGGCAATGCGAAGACGCTCCCCTCGTGCCATTCAAACGTTTGCTTGGCTCCTCTATCGTTCCAAATAGTCGTCGCGCCTCGTCCCTTTAAAACGTAAATCATATCTTCATAGAGATGTCGCTGAGTATTTAGGCTTTTCCCGGCCGAAATCTCACTCACGTAGGCACCCGTTGCCCCTTCCGCACCTTCCATGTTGATAAAGGCCCCGTTGCCTGCTGTTCTATCCCAAGGTTTGAGTTCCACCTTTTTCAAATCCTGGACAAAAAAGGTTTTGATTATGGGGATGCCCTCTCCGAGCTGCCATTTCTCATAATAGGGAATATTGTCCATGACATTATCGATTTGGGATGCAGGCTTAGCCATACTTGTCCTCCAACTATGTGGGGTTTTCTATCGTATCAGCCGCTCAAAAGCAAGGCAGTTTGACCGCCGTCGAATGAGTCTAATGCGTGAAGAACAAGCAATTTTTTGCTCCAACGGTCCGACGGTTCGAAGCGCACCCTTTTTGAAGTCACAAGCCTTGATCCACCTCGGATATTCAGATTCATTAGCATTGACAACCCGGGCGAAACTTTACTAAATGGGCAGTAACTTAACTGGCACAGCCCAAAACACGAGCCGAGAAAGAAAAAGGAGAAGCGCTTTGGCCACAACCGTTGAAGCACCCATGGTGGGCAAGATTTTGAAAATTGAAAAACAGGTTGGCGATCGGGTCGAAGAAGACGAAATTGTTTTGGTTATGGAAGCGATGAAGATGGAAATCCCCATTGTAGCTCCCGTCTCAGGATTCTTGAAAGAATTAAAAGTCTCACCGGGTCAGGCGGTTGAGGCCGAGCAAGAGCTCGCCACCATCGAATAACTTTCGCTAATCGGCTTTTTTTCCAAGGAAAATCATTCGAAGGAAAATCAATGGATATCTGGACGTTCGGTTGGACTCTGGCACTGATTGGCATGGGTGGAACGATGCTGGTTCTGTGGTGCCTGAGTCTGATGATCCTGATCCTCAAGAAGATTTTTCCTTACACACCCGAGGATTCGACAGCCCAGAAAGGTTAGTTCGAAAGATGGAATCAGCGTTCGCTTCCGGCATCCAGGGCCTATTGCTCGGCGTCACCAATTTGGGGGTAGGCCACGTGATCATGATCTTGATCGGATCCTTACTTCTCTATTTGGGTATCAGCAAAGGTTATGAGCCGCTCCTTCTACTGCCCATCGGTTTCGGTGCCATTCTTGTGAATATTCCCCTGGCGGGTTTGATGGAAGAAGACGGCATCCTTCGTTTCTTCTACAATAATGGCGTGCTCACCGAGGTATTCCCTGTCTTGATCTTCCTCGGCATCGGCGCCATGACCGATTTTCAGCCGTTGCTGGAAAATCCTAAGATCATCTTGCTGGGAGCCGCAGGACAATTCGGCATTTTTCTCACGTTGCTGCTCGCCCTCGCCATCGGTTTTGACAAGCTCGATGCCGTCGCGGTCTCCATCATCGGCGCTTGCGACGGCCCGACGGCAATCTATGTCAGCTCGAAATTTGCGCCGCATTTGCTCGGCGCAGTATCCGTCGCCGCCTACTCGTATATGTCCCTGGTCCCGCTGATTCAACCACCGATCATGCGCTGGCTGACCACCGACCGTGAAAGAAAAATCGTTATGGGTGCAGTAAGACAGCCGGTCTCTAAAACGGCAAAGATCGTGTTCCCCATCGTCGTCACGGTAGTTGCCTCAATCCTGGCGCCCATCGGCACGCCGCTCATCGGCACGGTCATGCTGGGCAACCTGATGCGGGAATCGGGCGCCGTAGAGCGGCTTAAGAGTGCCTCTGAAAACGAGATCACCAATATTGTGACGCTGCTGCTAGGTCTTTCCATCGGAGCCACCATGGAAGCCGAAAAATTCCTTCGAGCCCAAACATTGATGGTCTTGGCGCTCGGCTTTATTGCCATTGGTCTCGACACCGCTATGGGGGTCCTCTTCGGAAAACTGATGTGCCTGCTCACGGGTGGCAAAATCAATCCGCTGATCGGAGCCGCGGGGATTTCCGCGTTTCCGATGTCGGCCCGAGTCGTGCAAGCGCAAGGTCAGAAGTACAACAGAAAAAGTTACCTGTTGATGCACGCCATGAGCGCCAATGCCGGAGGTCAGATCGGCTCGGTCATTGCCGCCGCGGTTATGCTCTCGGTTCTCAAGGGCATGGGAATCGTCGGTTAGAATCAATATTGTATGTCGAAGTCGACAGAAGAACTCAAAAAGAAACTAGGAATATTGGAGCAATCGGCTGTTCAAGGCGAACCTAGAGTCACCGCCAGATTGAAGTCGGATGGTAAGCTGACGGCGCGCGAGCGGATCGACAACCTCCTCGATCCGGGGAGTTTCGTCGAGGAGTTCATGCTGGCAGAGACGCAATGTGTCGATTTCGGTATGGCGGAGAAGAAACGACCTTCGGACGGGGTCGTAACCGGATTTGGCAAAATTGACGAACGCCCGGTTTACGTTTTCGCCCAGGACCGTTCGATTTTGGCTGGCACGGTTGGCAGTGCCCACGCGGAAAAGATCGCCTACGTCATCCAAACCGCCCGCAAGTTGGGAATTCCCCTCATCGGGCTTTGGGACTCCGCGGGAGCCAGAATTCAGGAAGGCCTGTCGGTGACCACGGCGATAGGAAAAATTTTCTTCGAGAATAGCATCACCTCGGGAGCCATCCCTCAGCTCTCGGCCATCATGGGCCCCTGCATCGGCGTCGGCTCGTATGCTCCGGCACTTACGGATTTCATTTTGATGGTGGAAAAATCGAGCCAGATGTTCATCACCGGCCCGGCGGTGATCAAGGAAGTCCTCGGCGAAGAGGTCACCATGGAGGAATTGGGCGGAACCAAGATTCATTCCGAGGTTTCCGGCGTCGCCGATCTCGTGGCCAGAAATGACGAAGAGTGCCTCGCGCTGATCCGCCGCCTGATCGCGTTCTTGCCTTCGAACTTCAACTCCGCGCCGCCGCGCCAAACAACCAGCGACGATACAAATCGTTCCTTGGACGCTCTGGAAAAGATTGTTCCCGAGGATATGCGCAAAGCCTATAACATAATTCACGTCATCAAAGCGCTGGTCGACGATGGGGATTTTCTTGAACTCAAAGCCAAGTTTGCCCGTAACCTCGTCATTGGACTAGGCCGGCTCGACGGTTATCCCGTCGGTTTTGTCGCTAACCAGCCGATGTTTTTGGGCGGGAGTCTCGACGTTGATGCTTCGGACAAAGCCGCTCGTTTCATTCGCTTCTGCGATGCTTTCAACATTCCCGTCGTGACTTTGATGGATGTTCCCGGTTTTTTCCCGGGCAAACAGCAAGAGCAAAAAGGCATCATCCGTCATGGCGCCAAAATGCTCTACGCCTATGCCGAGGCGACCGTGCCAAAGATCACGGTCATTCTGCGCAAAGGCTACGGCGGCGCGAAGCAAGCCATGTGTACGCGCGATATGGGTGCGGATCAGCTCTTTGTCTGGCCCGCAGTGGAACTCGCGGTCATGGGCGGTGGGGGCGCAGTCAACGTTCTCTACAAGCGAGAGATCGAACAGTCGCCGGATCCGGAGAAGACCAGACAAGAAAAAATTGCGGAATTCGCCGAGCGATTCAGCGGGCCATTTGAGGCGCTTTCCAAGCAGTTCGCGCACGCCGCCATCCGACCCGCAGAAACCCGCAAACGGCTCATTCAGTCTTTGGAGCTGTTACGCAACAAGAAAGAAGACCGCCCGGGAAAGAAACACGGCATCATGCCCGTATGATAAGAAACCGGCTCAGGAATTCAGCGGCAGAGTGAA
>DASQUN010000627.1:0-6455 GCA_035641275.1 Candidatus Udaeobacter sp.
TTGCCGCGGTGGAACGCGCTTTTTGCTGCCTTATTGGCTGAGTCCTACGGGAAAACAGGGCAGACTAGCGAGGGGCTCGACGTGGTGAAAGACGCAATGGCCATAACGCAGCAGACGCAGTCTCGTTGTTACGAAGCCGAGCTGCAGAGAATCAAGGGCGAATTGCTGCTAAGGCAGTCTGATCAGCAACAAGCCGAAACATGCTTTCAGGAGGCTATCCAGGTCACTCGCGGCCAGAGCGCCAGGTCTTTAGAGTTGCGAGCAGCGATGAGCTTGAGTCGACTTTGGCAACAGCAAGGCAAGAAAGATGATGCCAGAAAACTCTTGGCAGGAATTTACGGCTGGTTTACAGAAGGGTTTGACACCGCCGACTTGAAAGCGGCAAAGGCGCTGCTCGAAGAACTGGACAAGTGATCATAGATTTTCGGGAGAAAAAAAGGGGATGAGTACAATATCCACCTATAAATTTTTTTCTTCCTTCTGTCCCTTTGACACCCTTTCATCAGCCTGCTATTTATTTTTCGGACGATGCCATGAAAACGCCTCGTGCGCAGTTTGAGTGCGCTATTTTGGTCGATCGGCGCACGGCCTGGAAAGGAAAGCGACCTGTAAAAGTTTATCGCCGTATACGGGCGCGCCACCCGCGGGCTAAGATCTCTATTCGTTGGACATTGAAAGAGGGAACCCTCATTGCCAGCACTGAGATTTCCTTACCGTGCTGGGCATAGTGATCTCCTTGGGCGAGTTCGACGACCCCTTCTCACTATATCTATTTTCTCCCAACGATTTGGCGAATGGATTGAAATTCAGAATCTCTTGGCTGATACCGGAGCGGATCTGACCCTTCTTCCCTCACATCTGGGAGAACTACTCCTTCCTGATATTAGAGATGCGAAAAGCGGTGTCGTGAGAGGAATAGTTCCGGGAAGAGGACTACGCATCTATCTCCACCGGCTATCTCTGAGAATCGGCAGCCGATCCTTTCGAGGCACCGTGGGAGTGGCGGATTCCAGTGCTGTGCCGGCTCTTCTCGGTCGCTACCGGGCCTTAGATCACTTTACCGCCGTTTACCGCAGAGGAAAGACTTTGGTCTTAGAGTGGTGATGCTGAGTTAGGTTGAAAAAAAGGACAGGCTTAGATTGCGAGAAACAGACAGAGAGCGATAGTGACAGAGATGAAGGGACAACCACATGAATAGGAAAACTCGCAACCGATTTTTCGACTCCCCTTCCAGCAACAATCGAAAATCTAAAATCCAAAATCGAAAATGTGGCGTGCTTGCCATACTAGTTCTCGCTTATATGTTTCAGCATGTTTCGCTTTTTGCCGCTTCGGCGCCGCACAAGGCCGTCTTCACATTCGGCGGGCTCAATGAACGGAGCGGGGTTCTCTTTGTCGCTAAAGATGCGGGGATCTTCCAAAAGCATGGGCTCGATGCCGAGGTCGTCGGCGTCCGCAGTGGCGCGGTCGGATTGTCGGCCCTTGCCTCCGGAGAGACTCAGTTCCACGGGGGTTCAGCTACCGGCGCTTCGATCGGCGCTATGGCCGGTGGGCTCGACTTGGTGTTCGTTGCCGGGCTCATCAATAAGCTGGATGGTACCTTTGTGGTTGCTCCTAACATCAAGACTCCGGCCGACCTCAAGGGCAAGAAGATTGGCGTGCAAAGCATCGGCGGAGGCGTGTGGATGTTCACGATGCTGGCTTTCGATCATTGGGGACTCAATCCGGAGCGGGACAACATTCAATTTCGGATCATCGGCGATCAGTCGGTCATCGCCCAAGCGCTCGCGACCGGCGGAATTATCGACGGCGCATACCTTGGCTATACGTTTGGCGCGCAGCTGGAGCGGCAAGGGTTTCGCGTCCTGGCCGATCTTCTGAAGCTAGGCATCCCATTCCAGGGTCTGGGAATGATGGCGCGGCGAAGCTTTGTCGATCGCTCGCCCGAAACCGTGGAACGTTCCCTCAGGGCAATGGTCGAGACCATAAGATTTATCAACAATCCAGAGAACAAGAGCGCAGTCATCAAGAGCTTGGTACGGTGGCTGCGCCTGAGCAAGGCAGAGGATGCCGAGACCGGCTATGAGATGATGAAGGTCCTTTACGATCGGCGGATTTATGCCAACGTAGACGGCTTGCGCAACGTCATTCGTATTCTCGGCAGAAGCAATGAGCAGATTCGTCGGCTAAAAGTCGAAGATATCATCGATGAGCGGATTGCCAGAAAGCTCGAAAAGGAGGGGTTGTTCTAGCAGCGAATGGAGTACTGGAGTGGTGGATTAATAGATTTTGAAACGCAACACTCCAATACTCCTGTACTCCAACACTCCGTTTGCGAGAATCTTGACCCTTCGAGGGCTGTGGTGATAGATCTTCCATAAAGAGCCATAAAGGTAAGGGCAGGTTTGAAACCTGCCCTTACTGAAACAACGACATCCTGCCCAAGGAGGACAATTCTATGGCAAATGTTGGCAATGGAGATAACGCAGGTTTGGAAGTGCTGATTTCATCCGACTCGCACGTGATGGAGCCACCTAACACTTTGAAGGAACGAGTCGCGCCAGCATTGCGAGACCAAGCTCCTACTTTTCCTCAGCTCAAAGTCGGGGAAAGTTTTCAAACCCATCCCGGCGGGTCTGATCCAACGTGCCGGATAAAGGAGATGGAAACCGATGGTCTCAGCGCTGAAGTGTTATACCCCACCAACCTGCTACCGCACTTCGCCATGGACGACGCTAAACTCCAGGAGGCCTGTTTCCGGGCATACAACGACTGGTTGATCGAATATTGCCGGGTGGCGCCCAAGCGCCTGATCGGCATCGCGGCGATCTCGGTCTACAACATTGACGAGGCCGTGAAAGAGCTCGAACGCTGCAAGAAAGCCGGCCTGAAGGGCTCAATCATCTGGCAAGCACCGCATCCGGACCTGCCGTTTCACTCGGAGCACTACAACAAATTTTGGGAAGCATCGCAGGCCTTAAATATGCCGGTCAATCTGCACATCCTCACGGGACACGGTTATCACAAGGAAACCGTGTTTGGTAAAAAAAGGACCGGAGTCGAGGCCTATCGAGGCAGCGTCAACCTCAAGCTCAAAGAAATCACGGATGCGGTTTTTGAGCTTATCTTTTACGGAGTTCTGGAGCGCTACCCTAAGCTGCGATTTGTCAGCGTGGAGAACGAGATCGGTTGGATGCCGTTCATGCTGCAGCAGTGGGATTACTATTACAACCGATTCAAGGGCGTCAATCCTCCGCCGATTACGAAAAACCCCAGCGAATATTTCAATCGGCAAGTCTATGGGACGTTTTTCCGTGACACGGTGGCGGGCCATAGTTTCGAGTGGTGGGGTCAGGACAATTGCATGTGGTCCAACGATTATCCGCACGGCAACTCGACCTGGCCGGAGTCCAGGAAATATATCGATCGCGACTTGGGGCACTTGCCGGCAGACGTGCGCAAGAAACTTGTCTGCACGAACGTGGCGAAGCTCTACGACATGGAAGTTCCCCAGCCGTTAGAGGCGGCGGCCCAGCCGGCCGCAATTCACTAGAGCTCTGCGCTACTCAGTCTCGGGTTCCGAGTCTTGAGTTTCGAGTTGTTAACTCGGGACCCGAGACCCGGCACCCGAAATCGATAGTCTTTCTGGTACTCATCCGAATGGAGGTGGCTATGCCCGCGCGTTACGGATCGGATCTCATCGTTGATCTGCTGAAGGTTCTCGGCATCGAGTATGTGGCGTTAAATCCCGGCTCGAGCTTTCGCGGGATCCACGATTCCCTGGTCAATTATGAAAGCGGGCGTCAACCCAACCCTGAGATCATTCTCTGCTGCCACGAAGAAATCGCCGTAGCCGTGGCCCACGGCTACGCCAAAGCCACGGGCAAGCCGATGGCAGCCATCGTGCACGACGTCGTCGGGCTGCAACATGCCTCGATGGCGATCTACAATGCCTGGTGCGACCGCACGCCTATCCTGGTCATGGGCGGCACGGGCCCCATGAACACCAGCAAGCGGCGGCCCTGGATCGATTGGATCCACACCGCGCTGGTGCAGGGTAATCTGGTGCGCGATTTCGTCAAATGGGATGACCAACCGATTGGGATCGAATCGATTCCATCATCCATGATGCGCGGTTACCGGATCGCCATGAGCGATCCCAAGGGTCCGGTCTATCTCTGCTTTGACGTGACCGACCAGGAATCCGCGCTGGAAAACGAAATTCCGCTTCCCGATCCGGCGCGCTTCCGGCCGCCTGCGCCTCTCCAGGCGGAGGCCGATTCGATCAAAGAAACCGCGCGCCTGCTCTGCGAGGCGCAGAACCCGGTGATTCTGGCGGACTATCTCGGCAGAAATAACGATGCGGTATTGAGCCTCGTCGAGCTGGCGGATTTGTTGTCAATACCCGTGATTGATCTTGGCGCGCGGCTCAATTTTCCGAACACGCATGCGCTCAACTTGACCGGGCGGAACCGCGAGCTGGTCGGCAACGCCGACGTCATCATGGGACTCGACGTGATGGATCTCTTCGGTTCACTGGTGCGGCAGGATCCGGCCACACATACCACCGTCCCGGCAATCAAAACGGGCTGCAAAGTCATCCACGCAACGCTCGCGGATATCTCCATGCGCGGCTGGACCAGCGACTTTCAGGAGCTGGCCCCAGTGGATTTACCGATCGTAGCCAATACCAGAGTTTTCCTGCCGGCTTTGATCGAGGAGATCAAACGGCAAGGAAAATTTTCCCAAACCGTAGTCGAACAGCGGCGCAAGGCGCTTGCCGCTCAGCACGATGAGATTCGCGCGCGCTGGCAAAGCGAGCTCAAAAAGCGCTGGGACGAGCGGCCGATTTCTCCGCCGCGCCTCGCGCACGAGGTATGGGAAGCGATCAAGAAAGAATCGTGGTTGCTTGTCGCCGGCGGTTTCAGAAGCTGGCCGCAGCGGCTGTGGGATTGGCATAAGCCCGGTCTCTATCTCGGCGGGTACGGCGGCGGCGGCCTGGGTTATGGCCCCGGGGCATCAGTCGGCGCGGCGATTCCTTACCGCGGGACAGGGACGATCTGCGTTAATCTGCAGCGCGATGGCGAACTGCTTTACACGACGAGCGCGCTCTGGACGGCGGCCAATACCGGCGTACCTTTGCTCACGGTCATGACCAATAATCGCACTTACTATAATGATGAAGAGCATCAAGAAAAGATCGCCATCGCTCGCGGGCGGCCACCGGAAAACAAAGTGGTGGGCATGCGAATGGAAAAGCCGCCGGTAGATTTCGCCAATCTCGCCCGCTCGTTCGATATCGCCGGTGAAGGTCCGATTACCGAGCCGGACAAGATCCGTCCGGCCCTGGAGCGTGCTCTGAGAGTCATCAAGGAAGAAAAGCGTCCGGCGTTGGTCGACGTTTATATTCAGCCCGTGTGACGAGCTGCTGAAACGCGCCTTGCCTGTGATTCTTTTTGAGCAGCTCGTAGAGATTGTCTTCAGCACTTTCCTCAAGTCATCCGAGGTGTGAAGTGTTTACTCTTCGATCACTGATTGCGACCACACTCGCGATCGCGTGTCTGGCTTCTACTCAAACCGCTTACTCTCAGGGCAAGCCGTTAAAAAAGATCCGCGTCGGCGTGCCTTCCGTCAGCATGGGCAATATTATTATTTTCATTACCAAGGAGGGAAAACTCTTCGAGAAGCATGGTCTCGACGCCGAGGTCATTACAATGAACGGCTCCGGCATCGCGTCAAAAGCGCTGATCAGCGGGAATATCGAGATTTCTCCCATCGCGACGCCGACCGTCATCAACGCGAATCTTTCCGGCTCGGACATGGCGATACTGGCTCATACCATGCCGGGCGTGGTTCATGCGCTGATGGTTAAGCCGGAGATCAAGAGAGTCGAAGAGTTGAAGGGCAAGAAAATAGCCGTTTCCACTCTGGGCTCGCTGACCGATTTCCTGGTTCGTCACATCGCTAAAAAAAAGGGCCTTAATCCGGACCGCGATGTAACGTTAATAACGACCGGTGGAGACGCCGAGCGCATCGTTGCGCTAAAGTCCGGCGTGGTCGATGGCGCCGCCATGTCCCACCCCGGCTACGGTCGGGCACAACGGATGGGGTTCTCGATGCTATGGGATTCGGCCAAGGAGGTGAACTATCCTTGGATGGAGATCACGACCCGCAAAGCTACAGTCAAAAGCGATCGAGAGACGATCATGAGTTACATGAAGGCGCACCTCGAAGGCATTGCTCTGTTCAAGAGAGATCGCGAGTTCAGCAAGCGGGTCATGAAGAAGGTTCTGCGCCTGGACGACGAGGAGCTGATCAACGAGTCTTACGAGATTTTCTCCAAGGCTTTCATCCCGGCGCCCTATCCGAACCTGCAGGGGATGAAGACCAGCTACGAGTACGTCGCCGCTACTCGCCCCGAAGTTTGGAAGCACAAACCGGAGGAATTCGCCGAT
>DASQUN010000628.1:0-3626 GCA_035641275.1 Candidatus Udaeobacter sp.
GGCTTGCGCCGCGAGCGAAAGCGCGATCGCGTTGATTGGGCGCTGCGGCAGTTCGAGTTGCAGCCGTTCGCCCGCTTGCCGAGCGAACGGCTGCCGGGCGGCTACAAGCAGCGACTGGCGATGGCTGCCGCTCTGCTGCACGAGCCAGAAATCCTGTTTCTCGATGAGCCGACCAGCGGCGCGGATCCGTTGGCCCGGCGTGAATTTTGGCGGCGTATCACTGCGCTTGCCGAGCAGGGGGTGACGGTGATCGTCACAACGCACTTTATGGAGGAAGCTGAGTACTGCGACCGAGTCGCCATCATGGACGCCGGCCGAGTGTTGGCCCAAGGTACACCTGCAGAACTGCGCACTCAAGCGCGCCTGAAAGAGCGTCGCGAGCCAACGATGGAAGATGCGTTCACCTCGATTGTCGAGGAGGCGCGTGAAAGGGAATCCAGCCGCCCGACACACAAAGGAGCCGCCGCATGACGACTGCCGAGGTGTCGAGGCGTAACCCGCTTCTCATCAAGTTGCGACGCGTATGGGCGCTCGTGCAAAAGGAGACCCGGCAGATGGTTCGAGACCCGAGCAGCATCGCCATTGGCGTCGTGTTGCCCGTGGTGTTAATTCTGATTTTCGGCTACGGGTTATCTCTCGACGTTACAAACGTGCCTATAGCCGTTGTCCTTGAGGAGCCCTCCCCGGAAGCGACGGAGCTGGCCGCCAGCTTTCAACTTTCTTCCTACTTCGATGCACACCTTCTGACCTCGATGCCGCGCGCTTACCAACTCATGCTAGCTCGCGAAGTCGACGCGATCGTGCGCCTCCGGCCCGATTTCGCCCGACACGTCAATCTCGGCGATGCCGAAGTACAGATCCTCGTTCATGGAACGGATGCCAATCGCGCGCGAATCATCCAGAGCTACGTCCAAGGGGCGGTCGGCCAGTGGGCCGCTCGTCGCGGCGCCGAGGGAAAGGATGTGTTGACCGGTCCAGTGGCCGTGCAGAATCGGCTCTGGTTCAATGAAGCCAACGAGAGCCGCTATTTCCTGGTTCCAGGTCTGATTGTGCTCATCATGACGCTCATCGGGGCCATGCTGACAGCGCTTGTCATGGCAAGGGAGTGGGAACGAGGCACGCTGGAGGCATTGTTCGTCACGCCGGTCCAGGCAGACGAGATCTTGCTCGGCAAGACGATCCCGTACTTCGCTCTGGGAATTATCGGGCTGGCGCTGTGCATGTTCGCCGCGAAATTCCTGTTCCACGTCCCGTTCCGTGGATCGGTACTGGTGCTGGCGGGCGTGTCGATCCTCTACCTTCTGGTCGCGTTAGGCATCGGGCTTTTGATCTCATCGGCGGTTAAGAACCAGTTTGTAGCGAGCGAGCTGACGATGCTGGTCACGTTCCTGCCGGCATTGATGCTCTCGGGGTTTCTCTTCGATTTGCGCAGCATGCCTCCGCTGGTTCGGCTGATCACCTATGTATTGCCAGCCCGCTACTACGTCACGCTGCTTCAGACGGTGTTTCTGGCCGGGGATGTATGGAGTGTCATTCTGCCGAACGCAGCGGTGCTGGCTGTTATGGCGGCTATCCTGCTGGTTCTGACCCGAGCTACAACTCAAAAGAAGCTCGCCTGAGGAGAGTATGCTCGACGCGATAGTTCGCATTTTGGCACTTACCCGCAAGGAGTTGCTCGCCGTCCTAAAGGATCCCCGCGGTCGCTTTGCCCTCTTCGTCCCGCCGATCCTGCAGTGTCTTATCTTTGGATACGCGGCGACCTACGATCTAAACCATGTACCCTATGCGGTGCTTGATCGCGACCGCAGTGGGGCCTCCAATGAGTTTCTGTCTAAACTAGACGGTTCGGGGGTGTTCCGACGCGAAGCCAACTTGGCTCGGGCGGCGGACGTGAGAACTTACATCAATGAGCGGCGCGTCTTACTCGTGGTTCAAATCGACGACGATTTTGAGCGCCGCTTACTCGCCGGCCTTCCAGCTAATGTACAGGTGATGGCCGACGGCCGGAACTCGAACACCGCCGGCACGGCGATGGGCTATATCAACACGATCGTTGAAGGCTTCAACGCGACCTGGCGCGTAGGCCATGGTCAAGGCGGGCCACCGGTCCGGGTGACCATGCGGGCCTGGTACAATCCAAACCTGGAGACCCGTTGGCATATGGTTCCTGCCTTGATCGGCACGCTGACGCTGCTTCAGACACTTCTTCTCACGGCGATGTCGGTCGCCCGCGAGCGAGAACAGGGAACCTTCGATCAATTGCTTGTGACGCCGTTTCGGCCGGCGGAAATCATGATCGGCAAAGCCCTGCCATCGATCCTGATCGGAATGGTGCAGGCAACGAACGTATTGATCGTGGCCCAACTCTGGTTCCGTATCCCGTTTGCCGGATCGCTCATGACCCTCTATGTGGGGCTGAGCTTGTTCCTGCTGGCCGCGGTTGGAATCGGGCTCCTGGTATCTTCCGTTGTCGCCACGATGCAGCAAGCGATGCTCTTCTCTTTCTTGATAATGATGCCTTTCGCCTTGTTATCGGGACTCGCCACGCCGATCAGCAGCATGCCGGAAATCCTTCAGTACGTCACACTCATCAATCCCTTGCGGTACGCGATCGAAATTGCGCATCGGGTGTATCTCGAGGGGGCAGGGCTGGCTTTGTTGATACCCGAACTCTGGCCGCTCGCGATTATCGCTGCTGTCACGCTGCCGATCGCTTCCTGGATGTTCCGCCATCGGCTTACGTAACTCCAGCCCTTGTCGCATTTTCTCCTGCCAAAATTCCAGTCACAACGGCTTGCGTTAAACCGCCCGTGTACCCGCCTCGGTAGCCGCCCATAAGCCCACCGATGGCGTCGCCAGCGGCGTAAAGTCCACCGATCGGATTTTCTTTTGAATCCAAAACTTGGCCACGACCGTTGACCAAAATTCCCCCCATGGTGAAGGTGATCCCGGGCACGACTTTCAAGCCGTAAAGCGGAGGGCGGAGCGGCTTTGGCTTTCCCGTTCGCGGTATGGGTAATGTACTGACGGTGCCACTCTCCACGGCTTGGTTGTATTGGGCGAGTGTTTTAGCCAAATTCACGCCATTGACACCGATACTTTCAGCGAGGGTTTCGGTCGTCTCATGACAGAAAAGATCGCCATCGTTATCCAGGAGCCAGGGATTGGGCGCGGGTGTTTTCACCGAAGTAGAGAAACTGTCGTCCTTGGCGGCAGCCCAAATTTGGTGATCGAAAACGAGCGCAGCGCGGGTCACGTCGTTTGACCGAGCCAGCTCGTTCGCGACGGCCACGTCTCCGCGACCCTCGTCGACAAAACGATTGCCGTCGCGATTGACGAGCAGCCCTTCATCCACAAAAGAGTCCAATCTCGGATAGGGCCAAAAGCGATCATCCGTGAGAGCCTTGCGCGAGAGCAGGTGTCCATAGAAGTATTGGGGATTGACTGCCTTGGCGCCAACTTCGAGGGCTAATCGCAAACCATCGCCGGTGCAACGCTTCGAACCGCGAAGTTTGCATTGGTCCGCATTTGCACCGATATGTCGCCGTACCATTTCCTTGTTGGCGCTGAAGCCGCCGGTAGCCAAGACGGTTGCTCGGCTGCGCAGCTCAAAAGTTCCCTCCGGT
>DASQUN010000629.1:0-3595 GCA_035641275.1 Candidatus Udaeobacter sp.
GCTCCATTCGAGGATAGGCGTCTGGTCGAGATTGACCGAAACTCTGAGGTCGCGACTGATCGTCGAATTGTCACCCTTGCTCTTCAGACGCAGGACCGGCTGACCGTCGTCCGCAACGATCTCGAGGTCATAGGCGGGCCGTCCCCAGGTCTGACCCTTCCAGTCGCCCGGGATGCCCCGCGTACCGAGCCGATACGAGCGCCAGTCCTCGACGACGACGCGTTCGGCTGCCCAGGCGATGGCAGCCACGGCGAACATGACGGCTAAAACGACGAGGCGCGCGCGAGTCGATCTCATGGATTTGTGGCGCAGAGTTCAGTCCGCTGCCCTAAGCCGCCAGCATTCCCTGGCCGGGCTAGGACACTTCAGGTCCGGAAAATCTTGATCTTTGCACTTACCCCGTTTACCGCTTACGAGACTGTGGACGACAACTTGGTAGAGTTTACGTAGAGTCCTGCCCCCGAAGTTCGTCTAATAAGTCTCTCGATTACCGTCGTCATGCCCGCGGAAGCGGCCATACAGAAGTCTTTGAGATTCCTGGATTCCGGCTCGCGCTAGCTATTGCCAGCTTGGCCGGAATGACGTTCGAATTATTCACGAACTTAAGAAACACCAAACTAGGCCTTGTAATAACAGATTATCAAAATTCGTCAGGATTCAAATAATTCTTCGCATAGACTTATGAACTTTCATAATGCGTGTTTCCGGGAATTATGGCGGGTGAGATCTCAAAACTCAGCCTTATTCAGCTGAAACATGAAAAGCTGCTGCTTGCCGCCATCATCCCAGCTCGCTCATATTTGCAGCCTAGATTTGTTCTCTTGTAGCCACTTCGCAACTCGCGCGATCCCTTCTTCGAGATAGATCTTTGGAACCCACTCCAGTTCCCGTTTGGCAAGAGAAATATCCAGCGGATCGCGATTGCGATGGGGGCCGACTTCGGCAGCATTTGGATGTTGGCCGATTTCAAAGGAGAGATCCGGCAACGCCTTCTGGATTGCCCGTTTTAGATCTGCGCTTGTGTAAGCTTGGTCGAGGCCGATGTTGTAGGCGCGGCTGAGCGGCTTCGTTGAAAAAAGGGCCCGCCGAACGGCATCGACAACGTCATCTATATAAATCGGATCATCGAGGACGCGAGTGAGAAATGGCCGGCAGGGTTGGCCGAGGATGCCTTTCTTCAGTTCTAGGGGAATGCTTCGATAAAGGCCGGGACCATAAACGGACGAATATCTCAAAGCGACAAAGTCTACGCCGTGCTTCTCCTTATAGAAATCGCCCATCCATTCCGAAACGGTTTTCGCTGCCCGATAAAAGTAGGTAGGGTAGATGGTTACGGCGTCGTCTTCTTTGACCCGACTGTGGTCCGGTTTTTTGAGCTGCCCATAGATCGACGCGGAGCTCGAATAGACCACTCGTTTGATTCCGAATTCCTTGGCTGCTTCCAGAATGTTGGTCATTGCGTGATAGCAGTAGTTCAATACGGCGGGAGCTTCGGTGCGCGCTGGATGCGCCGCGTGAAAAATATGCGTGGGCCGTTCATTGTCACAAAGCGCTCGGAACGCCGCCGCGTCAGTGACATTCATTAGATGGCTGCGCGATCTAATCGGGAGCAGGGAAAGATCCGCGGAACGCGGCACGACGTCGGTGGGAATGACCTTGTGGCCAAGGGAATCCATGAGCAGAGTTGTGTGGGAACCAATGAAACCGTTGGCGCCGGTGATCAAAACGGTGTCAGCCATATCTTCGATTGCCTCCTGAATGAGACTACGGTCACGTCGCTGGTGTCTTGCCTCAAGAACTCGACGAATAACTCGGTTGGTCGGCCGATGGAAATCCAGAACGAACCATGAACCGGATTACGACCCAGTCTCCAAGCGGGAGCCAAGAAGCGATAAAGGATTCCGTGCACCCGGGTGTTCTAGCGCTTGCGAATGAAGAGTTTGCGCATCAAAGTCTCCCACTCGTTAATCTTCTTCTCGAATTCTTCGGGCGTGTATTTGCTTTCGAGGTAAAGCTTCTTGAACTTTTGCTCCAGAGACCCTATATCGTTGCGCGGTGAGCTCAGGCCCCCCTTCATGGCGGCCTGCTGTCCTTCCTTGGAATGGAGGTAATCGAGAAACAACAACGCAGCGTGAGGGTGGGGCGCATGGATCACCATTCCCGATATGCCCACACCGGCAATCACGGGTTCCAGCGGGCGCCATTCCACCGGCGCGCCTTTTTGCTTGTGGGTAAAGACATTCGAATTGAAGATCGTCGGGGATAGAGGGACTTCTCCAGAAGCGACCAACCCTGACAAGGCTGCTCCTGAGATATTTTGAACGTTGATTTCCTGCGCGCCGAGCTTCTCCAAAAACTCCCGCCCCATCATATCAAGAAGAGCGCCAACCCATTGAACACCGGTTGTCGTCCCCGCGATGGACATCTTTCCCTTCCATTTGGGATCGAGATAGTCCTTGATGCTTTTGGGTGCTTCGGCCGGCGGGATGAGCTTCGAGTTAAATCCGAGGCTGATGTAGATCTCCCGGTTGGTCCAACCGTAGACGCCACTTTTCCCTTTCAGCTTCGCCTCGTCTTCGTAGGCGCTAAGCTCCGGGGAGAAGTGCTCTTGGAGCATCTTTTCGCGCAGCATAATCGCCATGTATTCGGGGCTGGTTTCAACGACATCGGCGATGGCGCGGCCGGCGGTTACTTCTTCTGTCAACCGCTTCAACAGTGCTTTGGAATCGCTGCGCCAAACATTGACTTTGACGAAAGGATATTTCCTTTCAAATTCCTGAGACACGGGGCCCGCAACCCATGTATTCGAAGTATAGAAAGTAACTTGGCCTTCCTTCTTTGCGCCCTCCAAGAGAATCTTCTCGCGATCAGCGCCCTGGTAAAGCGATAGCTCCGCCGGAGACAGAGTCTTGCTCTGCGCCGCGTGTGATGATGAGAGTGGGAATAAGGGGACAAGCGCAAGTAGAACAGCGGAAAGCCTGAAGGTCGCTATGCTCTTCGCTATCATCGATGTTTCCTCCTTGGAGACTGGGGTTGGACTCCGCCGTCCGCCCTTCGAACGCTCTGCTCGGGACGAACGGCTAAGTCTTCAACTTGCACTCGGCCAACACCGTCGTGGTGAGCATATCGAACCATGAAGGGAGTTGCGACCCAATCTCTTGGGTGACAGCGTCCGCGCCAACGTCACTGATTACAATCATAGGGGCCGCGATGTATAAACCCAGCCTGGGATTAATAGTCGAAGTAACCGGATTTGTAAGCCCAGAGCCAGAGATACGCGATTTTTTCGTTGTGAAGTTCAGCATAGCCCACGTGGCCGTAGCGCGGAATCAAGACGACATGAGCGCCCCGCGTGACCCCGGCGTACTTCCCGCCCATAAACATCTCCCGCTTATGCTCCAGACGGTCACCTTTCACCCAATGACCTTTATCGTTTTCGCCGACGACGAGCAGAACGCGAATCGTTTTTAGCCAATTCGGGTCGGGTTCCTGGAGGTGATCAAAATACTCTTCCCGGGGCAATCCGGTGCGTTTCGGGTAGTCTTCGAGTATCCCGACGGCGGCGTTATGTTGGTTGTCGCATAGGCTGGTTTTC
>DASQUN010000630.1:0-3990 GCA_035641275.1 Candidatus Udaeobacter sp.
CGAGTAACAGAGCGAAGAAAAAACCTGTAACCAGCCAGTTGTAATTCATTCCCAATTGCCCCAGTGCCACACTATAGGGATAAGAAGCGGTCGCCGCAACCAAAGTTGCCGCCGGACTATAAACAGTCGATCATTTTTGCTTCTGGGCAGTAGCAAGAATGCTACTCCTGCTGTCATCCAGACTCGCCGGGTCGGGTTTGCCTTAAAAATTACGCTGTAAAATCAATTGGCTAGGTACACAGCGTTCCATTGAACAGGCTGGCACTTCGCTTGCGCTAGAACGGATCTATTGCGAACGGTCACGAACGCATGGGCGGCCGTGGCCTGCTTTCTCGGCGGAAGCTTTCCTGCTCGGCGGCGGGGCGTCAACAAGAGGTACCCCAAACGCAACCAACTATGATATCTGTGGTTCCCCAAATCGTGCAATTAGACGGGTCAACCATGGCAACCGTCGACGCGAAGGATATCGAGGATCCGACCATTAAGAGCTCTTCTCTCCTTGCCAGCACTACGGGAGGCCGACTGTTACGGCGCACGTTCCTCGTCTCACTGCTGTTAGTGAGCGTGGGGCTGATAGCCAGCGGCGGGCTTGAGCTGTTCTTCAGCTATCGCGAGAACATCCAAGCTCTGGGAGAGCTGCAGCGTGAGACTGCCCAAGGGGCGGCGTTCAAAATCCACCAGTTTGTCGCTGATATCGAAAAGACGATGCGCTCCTCGACCCAAAACCAGGAAATTGTCACCCAGGGCCTCACCCAGAGTTTTCGCTTTGAGCTCATAAAACTCCTGAAAGTCACCCCGGCTATTACGGAGGTGGTTGCGATTAAAGACAACGGCCGAGAGGAGATCAAGGTCTCTCGTGTGCGGACAACCCTCCCCGATGACTTGAAAGATCGTTCGGAGGATGAAGCTTTTATTCGCGCTCGCGGCGGCAAAACATTTTTCAGCAAAGTTTATTTCGTAAGGAAATCCGAACCATACATGACTATTGCCGTTCCCATCGAACGGTTTGCGGGCGACGTCATCGGGGTGCTGATCGGTGAAGTCAACCTCAAATACATTTGGGACGTCGTCTCCGTAATCAAAGTCGGCAAAGCCGGTTACGCTTATGTAGTTTCGGGAGAGGCAGACCTGATCGCTCATCCGGATATCAGCTATGTTCTCGAAAAGCGAAATCTCAAAGAGCTCGGCCAAATCAAAGCGGCGCTGGCCAACCAACCGGGTCTCCTTCCCGCTCAGCCGAACTTAATCGGCCAGAAAGTCCTACCTGCTTACGCGCCCATCGCCGAACTGGGCTGGGCGGTACTAATCGAGCGGCCGGTCAGCGAAGCCTATGCGCCGCTTTATGCCTCAACGATAAGAACGTCCCTGCTCCTCCTCGTTGGGCTGGGAATGGCGGTGTTCGCCAGTTTCTTGATCGGCAGACGGGTCATGCGCCCCATCGAAACGCTCCGCCAAGGAGCGGCCCGGATTGGCAGTGGCGACCTTGATTACCGCTTGGCGATTAAAACCGGCGACGAGCTTCAGTCCTTAGCCGACGAGTTTAACAAGATGACCGCGCAGCTCCAGGAGTCCTATGCCAACCTGGAGCACAAGGTCGAGGAGCGGACGCAGGAACTCACCGAGTCGTTAGAACAGCAGACAGCAACCAGCGAGATCCTCGGCATCATCGCGAGTTCACCAACTGACCTTAAGCCGGTATTGGACGCTCTAGCCGAAAAGGCGGCGAGACTCTGCGAGGCAAATAACGCACAAATTTATCGTGCCGACGGGAATATCCTGAGATTGGCCGCCTGTCACGGATCACTTCCGGCAACTGAAGAGATTCCGATTGTCCGAAGCTCGGTAGCGGGCCGCGTACTTCTCGACCGTCGAACCATTCATATCGAAGATCTGGCAGCGGAAGTCGAAACCGAGTTTCCAGCTGCCAAGGAGGCCCAAGGACGCTTCGGGCATCGAACCCTGCTCGCCACACCATTGTTGCGAGAAGGAGTCGCTTTGGGCGTTATTGGAATTCGCCGAACGCAGGTCCGTCCCTTCACGGATAAACAAATCGCCCTGCTCAAAACTTTTGCCGACCAGGCCGTGATCGCCATCGAGAACGTCCGGCTGTTCCAAGAGATTCAAGAAAAGAATCAGCTCCTCGAAGCTGCCAACCGGCACAAGTCGCAATTCCTTGCCAATGTTAGCCACGAGTTGCGCACGCCGCTAAATTCCATCATCGGTTTCACGCGCTTGGTCTTGCGTAAAACCGAGGAACAGATTCCAACCTTGCAGAAAGAAAACCTTCAGAAGGTCCTGATCAGCTCCGAACACTTGTTGAACCTGATCAACGGTCTGCTGGACCTCTCGAAGATCGAAGCCGGACGGATGGAAGTTTACGCGGAAACGTTCAACTTGAACGATGTGATCCGATCGGCCATGTCCACCGTCGAGCCGCTTTTGAAGAACGGCCGGGTCGAACTCATCGCCGATGTTGCTCCGGATATCCCACCCCTTAAAACCGACCGGGACAAGCTCAAACAGGTGATGCTCAATCTGCTGAGCAACGCCGTAAAGTTCACCGAGAAGGGTGAAATCAGAGTCTCCGCGTCGCGCCATAACGGCTCTCTGACACTCACCGTCGCCGATACCGGCATCGGCATGAAAAAAGAGGCTCTCGATTACATCTTCGATGAGTTTCGCCAAGCGGACATGTCGAGCACAAGACGATACGGTGGCACAGGCCTGGGACTGGCGATAGTCAAGAGATTCATCGATCTCATGGGCGGCGAGATCAGTGTGGAGAGCGAAGAAGGCAAGGGATCGAAGTTTACGATCAAGCTGCCGATCAGCCTGAAAGGCTAAACCGTTTTTACTTTGGATTTTAGATTCTGGCCTGGGGAGAACAACACACGGACGAAAATTATTTAGAGCCTCGGGTTTTCACGCCGATAAATCGGCAATCCAAGATCGAAAAACTAAAACTGTAGACTTGAGGGGAGACTCCCATGAATGACGGAAGAGTCGAAGGCTGGAGCCGCCGGAAGTTCTTGGGCACGGCGGCACTCGCCGGAACCGGCGCGCTTTTGGGATATCCATGTGAAACTTCCACCGCTGAGCCGCCGCCGGAGACGACGAAACTGCGGTTGATCCGCGTTCCTACCGTCTGTTATGCCCCCCAGTACGTAGCCGAGGAGCTGCTACGAGGCGAGGGGTTCACCGATTTGCAGTATATCAAGGTCTCCCCAGGTGTCGGCGTCGGGACAGGTGTCGGCGTCGGGAAGGCTCTGGCATCCGGCGATGCTGACTTCAGCATGTGGTTTGCCGCGTCAGTCATCACTCGTATAGATGCGGGGGATCCCATTGTTTTTCTTGCGGGAGTCCATATTGGCTGCTTCGAGTTGTTCGGAACTAACCGCGTTCGCTCGATCGGCGACCTGAAAGGAAAGACCGTAGCCATAGCGTCAAGGGGAGGCCCTCAGGAGATCTTCCTCGCCAGCATGATGGCCCACGTAGGTCTGGACCCCAAAAAGGACGTTAATTGGGTGGTGCATCGCTTTGAGGAAACGATGGAGCTGCTCGCCCAAGGAAAAGTCGATGCCTTTTTGGGTTTTCCGCCGCAACCCCAGCAGGTCCGCGCCAAGAAAATTGCCCGCGTGGTGGTCAACAGCATGATGGATCGGCCGTGGTCGCAGTACTTCTGCTGCACTTTCAACGGCAACCGAGAGTTCGTCCGGAAACATCCGGTGGCGACGAAGCGAGTGACACGCGCGATCCTTAAAGCAACCGACATCTGCGCCCGTGAGCCCGCTCGAATTGCCCGCTTCTTAGTAGACAAGGGCTACACGGACAACTACGAATACGCTTTACAAACGTTGAAAGATATTCCTTACGGAAAGTGGCGTGAGTACGACCCCGAAGATACGATTCGTTTCTATGCGCTTCGCCTCCACGAGGCCGGCATGATCAAGAACAGCCCGCAAAAAATCATCGCGCAGGGCACGAATTGGC
>DASQUN010000631.1:0-12469 GCA_035641275.1 Candidatus Udaeobacter sp.
AAGACTTATGGAGATGTTTTAAGATCGACCTCGTGCTGCTGGATGTGGATCTATTGATTAGCCGCGGACAATTGCGACGCCGACCGCGACAGACGAGACAGCCACCGGGATGCCGTGTTCCGTTTTACAATACCCTTGGTCACGGCCTTTCCTAACGCTTTATCGGCGGCTTGGATCTGAATCGAAGCTGTTTCTAAATTTTTTGACTCGATCGCTTGGCGAGCCTTCTTGATCAACGTGCGAATCCTCGACCTGGTCTCAACGTTTCTTATCCTTCGCTTCACGCTTTGCCGATGCCTTTTTATGACCGACGGATGAATTGCCAAATTCTTCCTCCTCGAATAGTTGAATTTGTACGTACCATCTCCCCCGTCTGGAGTCAACGTGGCCAAAGCGTTGCTGCGATTAATATGAAATCGTGACCTGTTAGATTTGGCTGTTTGATCGAGTGACTTAAGATCAGAACGTGCCGCAGTTGTGCGGATGGCTGCTGCATGGTGTCGCCGTCATGCTGCGTACTCGACATATCCTCTTGCTGCAAAATGCCTCGTACGCTGCAGCTTAGTTCGCCAAAGACCGTTATGGCCTCCGCCGGATTTAAGAGACAATTTTCCAAGTACTGGAGATATATAGTATTATTCTGCCGTTAAATTGAGCATTTCGCTGAGCTATGCCATTTTTCGCCCTCCGGGTACCGCCTTCATGAATTTATCAACAACTTACTAACAATTCGTGTGAGCTGAATTCCCCGGGGCCATTTTGTTTTATCCAGCAGCAAGGGCTTTCTTGTTTGCGAAAGGGGCTGTGACGAAAGTGATCCTTGCAACGATTGGCATGAAGGATTGCGGTCTTCTCTGAACAGGCGTACTGTTGTTGATCTTGATGCCGGCGATAATTGGCTGTGAATTTTCATCCCAGGAGCCGCGTCTTCATCGCACCGCAAACAATTGTTTACGTTCCACCTATATTTTATTGTTCCTCTTGATTGCGGGAGCATCTGTGTAGACATTCGGAGGCATTTCTTACTCGAAAAACGATAAAACTTGTTGTCCGACGTGGTGAAATTCGTCGGAAATCCTGATTCCAATCCATGAAAATGCCCTTGCAACTCACCTGGAGTTATGCAATAAAAATTCTAGACAATGCGGCTTTCTAGAGACGTGTGACGTGAAAGGAGGTGAACCAAGGATGGGAAAGAGAATCGCTTTATTGTCGGCAACAACGCTCTTCGCTTTGAGTCTAACGTTTGCAGGATGCGGTAAGAAGGAGGAACCAGCTCCACCTCCTCCTCCGCCAGCGCCTGCTCCATCAGCACCAGCGCCGGCAGAACCGGCAGCACCGGGTGGTGAAACGAAAGCCCCCGCCGACCAGCCTTCGGGTGGAGCCCCGATGGAGAAAAAGGACGAGGGAACTAAGACCAAGTAAAGCCGAATAGCTTTACTGCGGTTTTTGGTACTGAAAAAGGGGAAGGGTATTTTATCCTTCCCCTTTTTTGCAACCTTGGCCCGGGTAGCGGCTTGTGGCGACGGATTCGTATATGACGTTTACGGAGCATCTCGAAGAGCTCCGCTCGTGTTTGGTGCAATCATTCGCCGCCATCATCGTTGCTTCGGGCGTCTGCTATTTTTTTTCCGATCGGATTTTTGGCTTCATTGTCGATCCGCTTCGACAAAACCTGGGTCCTGGCCAGAGTCTCATTGGAACCGGCGTGACCGAAGCGTTTTTTGTTGAAATCAAGGTTGCGATGGCAGCCGGCGTGCTTCTTTCTTGCCCATTTCTCTTTTATCAAATCTGGCGCTTTGTCGCACCGGGTCTATCGGGGAGTGAGAAAAGATGGGTTCTGCCATTCGTGCTTTTCGCGACTCTATTTTTTGTTGGCGGGGCTTATTTCTGCTATCGGGTTGTTCTTCCAGTTGCGTTTCGGTACTTCATTGAGCAATACGGGACGATGGGAGTGACGCCGGCGATTCGGATTGGCGACTATTTTACTTTTTTTTTTCGTCTGGTTTTGGCGTTTGGGGTGACCTTTGAGCTGCCGGTTTTTACTTTTTTTTTGGTGCGTCTTGGCATTTGGGACTATCGCTTTATGCTACGTTCCTTTCGCTACGCCATCGTTGCGGTATTTATCATCGCAGCCATGCTGACGCCGACGCCGGATATTATCAATCAGAGCTTGTTGGCTTTACCGATGCTCTTGCTTTATGTCGCCAGCATTGGAGTGGCTTACGTTTGGCGCAAATGATAGCCGTGAAGGAATATTAATTGGGGGAAGGGATAATTAAACATCATGATGCTACTGGTCATCGCGATTAGCTGTTTTTCTTTGTTATTTGCCGTTTACCTCGCTCGTTACGTCGTTCAACGCGAAATGGGCACTGAGAAGATGCAGGAGATCTCCAACGCTATCAAAGAGGGCGCTGAGGCGTTTCTTTCGCGACAGAATCGCACCATCGTCACGTTGTCTGCCTTACTCGCTGCGTTGATTTTTGTCCTGTATGCATACGTTCGGACGCCCAATCCTGCCGATCCGGTGCCTCCGGTGCAGCTCGCTTTTTGGACCACCGCGTCGTTTGTATTGGGGGCTCTCTGTTCGGTGACGGCTGGCTACATCGGCATGTGGGTATCGATTCGCGCCAATATCCGCACGGCGGCGGCGGTTCGCTCCAGCCTCAATGAAGGATTGCGGATCGCGCTCAGGGGCGGGGCGGTTTCTGGACTTTTCGTGGTGGCGATGAGCCTGCTCGGCGTCGGCGGCTTGTATGCTTTACTCGAATGGTTAGGGCATGACCCGCAAAAGATTCCCTTCACCATCGTCGGTTATGGTTTCGGTGCGTCGTTTGTCGCTCTGTTCGCCCAACTCGGCGGCGGTATCTATACCAAGGCTGCGGATGTCGGTGCCGACCTGGTCGGTAAAGTCGAGGCTGGAATCCCGGAAGACGATCCGCGCAATCCTGCGGTGATTGCGGACCTGGTAGGAGATAACGTCGGCGATTGCGCCGGCCGCGGTGCCGACCTGTTCGAATCGACCGCCGCGGAGAATATCGGCGCCATGATCCTCGGTGTCGGTCTTTATCCCTACTTCGGTCTCAAGGGAATATTGTTTCCCTTGGTCGCGCGCGCTTTCGGTCTCATCGCATCGATTATCGGCGTCGTCATTGTGAAGACCGAAGAACGGGGCGATCCGATGGCCGCTCTCAACCGCGGTTATTATGCGACCAGTGCGCTGGCCATTGGCGGATTTTTTATTGCGACGAAATGGCTTCTCTCCGTCGATGCCGCGACTCACCCCGGGGCGGAAACCGCCTGGTTCTATTTTTTCCTATGCGGCGTCATTGGCATCGCGATGGCGCAAGCCTTCGTTTACATTACCCAGTACTATACGGAGTATAAATACCGTCCGGTGAGAGCGATCGCCGATGCCTCCCGGACCGGACCGGCCACCAATATCATTGCCGGGATGGCCGTCGGATTGGAATGTACGGCGATTCCGGTCGTGGTAATTTCAGTTGCCATCATCGGTTCCTACTATTTGGGCAACCTGAGCGGCGTTGAGCATGCCGGCCTTTTCGGCACAGCCGTCGCGACCATGGGAATGCTTGGTACCGCAGCCTACATCCTCGCCATGGACACTTTCGGCCCGATCACGGACAACGCCGGAGGGATCATCGAGATGAGCGGCCAGCCCGAAGAGGTTCGCCACAAAACCGATCGGCTCGACGCGGTGGGCAACACGACCAAAGCGCTGACCAAAGGCTATGCCATCGGCTCGGCCGCGCTCGCTGCGTTTCTTTTATTCTCGGCTTATCTCGACGAGGTGGCCCACTATGGCGCCAAGCTTGAGTCGGTCAATATTGCCAAGCCGGAAGTCTTTGTCGGAGGCCTTTTGGGCGCTATGTTGGTGTTTCTTTTTTCAGCGCTGGCGATCCGTGCCGTTGGCAAGGCAGCCTATTATGTCATCAATGAAGTCAGAAGGCAGTTCAAAGAGAATCCCAATATCCTGAAAGGAACCGCCAAGCCGGACTACGCTCGCTGCGTCGATATTGTGACCGTCGGCGCGCTGAAAGAAATGGTGCTCCCCGGAATGCTGGCCGTCTTTATGCCGGTGCTCGTCGGTGTTATTTTCCGTTTCCTCGGCGTGGGTGCAGAGGCCGTGGCGGCCCTGTTAATGGTAGGGACCATTGCCGGTATTCTGATGGCGACATTCCTGAATAACAGCGGTGGCGCCTGGGACAATGCGAAGAAGTTCGTAGAGACGGGGCAGTATGGTGGCAAAGGCTCGGATACGCACAAAGCGGCCGTAGTCGGCGATACCGTCGGCGATCCGTTCAAAGATACCGCGGGCCCGAGCCTTCACGTGCTAATAAAGCTTCTCAGCACAATTACGCTGGTCTTGGCCCCGTTGTTTGTCTAAGCTGATTGAGCGCCGCGGAGGCCACTCGAAGGGTGATCCTTTTTGGCCGGTTCATGGCTTAAAGTCGCATCAACCAGTGCTTTCGTCGCGCGGACGTTTTTTGGTAAGTTATCAATGTTCATGCCCGGATGGTGGAATTGGTAGACACACGGGACTTAAAATCCCGAGGACCCGCAAGGGTCCGTGCCGGTTCGAGTCCGGCTCCGGGCACCAACAAGGCAGTGTCCTATTCCAATTTACTTAGGCGACTATTTCGTGCGTAAACGTGCGCTAGGCTTTGCTACCGCAATTTCTATCTGACGTGATGGTTCTCCGTATTTTGTTCTTTGCACTTCCGTCATGGGCTCAGTTTTAAAACCCCAGGACCTGGTAAATCCCTGCCGCATAATCCCTTTTCTCAAGGTGCCGATGCTCGCTCACTTTCAGGCAAAGGTTCACACTTGTCGCGATCTCCGGTAAAATATCTTTCCAGACCGTCCAAATGGTCTATCGTCTCGCGGGCGCGTCCTTTAAAAACCGACAGTGTTGTGTCATAGAGTTGGGAAATCATGGAACAAGCGAAAGTGACATTGGCGAGCATTGAAGCTCAAATCGAGGAATGGCTCCGGACTCAGTCCGCTTCCGGGAATGAGGTCTTTATTGCTGAGATGCTTCGGACGGTGCTTAGACTGACCGCAGATGAAACGAATCGCGGCGATTTAAAAATTCTCAATCGGGCATTAAAAGAGTTACGCTATGCGTTCAGAATCTTTGGAGCTTATCGTTCAGTACGGAAAGTGAGTATCTTCGGTTCTACTCGCATAAGCGAAGACGATCCTTACTATCTATTAGCCAAGAATCTTGGCCGTCGGCTCGCGGAACAGGGGTTTATGGTTATCACGGGTGCCGGACCTGGAATCATGCAAGCCGGGCATGAAGGGGCCGGTCGGGATAATAGCTTCGGAGTCAATATTCGTCTGCCCTTTGTCCAGAAGGCGAATCGCTTTATCCAAGACGACCCCAAGCTAATGACGTTTCGTTTCTTTTTTACGCGGAAGTTGATGTTCGTTAAGGAGGCCGACGCCTTTATTTTTTTTCCTGGCGGGTATGGCACTCAAGACGAATTGATCGAAGTGTTGACGTTGGCGCAGACGGGCAAAAGCCAGCTGGTGCCGATCATTCTTATGGACCTGCCAGGCAACAGTTATTGGGGGCCATGGGAAAAGTTCGTACGCCATGCGATATTGAGCCGCGGCTATATTTCGGAAGAGGAGTTGAGTTTGTTCAAGGTCATCAACGATGTCGACGCGGCGGTTGGGGAGATCAAGAACTTTTACCGCAATTATCATTCCTACCGTTTTGTGGGGCATGACTTAGTGATTCGCCTCAATCATCGACCCTCGCCGGCGCTGATCGAGCGATTGAATCGTGAATTTCAAGACATACTTCGTAATGGCAAGGTGCGGCAAGTCGAGCCCTTACCGGATGAGTCGGACGAGCCGGAGACGTTGCAGCTGTGCCGCCTGCTCGTGCCCTTTAATCGTGAAGATTTTCCGCGCCTAAGGCGCATGATCGATGTCATTAATGAAAACGATTAGCAAGAGGAGCCGATCATGGGGTTCGAACGAATCGGAATCTTGAGCATCGGTGAAATGGGCTATCACTGGGCCCGGATTCTAAGCAGCCGCGGGGTCGAGGTACTGACCTACGCCGAAGACCGTAGCGAAACCACTCGTAGCCGAGCTGAGAATATCGGGGTGAAATGTCTTCCGTCCATGGACCGCTTGGTCCAGGACGCCGATCTGATCGTATCCATCGTGGTCCCATTTGCGGCGAACCGCGTGGCTTCAAAGGTCGCCGAGGAAACGGCAAAGTCCGGCCGCCAGGACCTTCTATATCTAGACGCCAACGCTATTTCACCAATGACGGCCGATGAGATCGGCAAGATATTGACCCAGTCTGGCGTCAACTTTGTCGATGGCTGTATCATCGGCTCTGCGGCGAAGATGGACAAGGGGGCGGTGGTCTATGTCTCCGGCCCTCAGGCCGCGCGCCTGCAGCAATTAGACTCTTACGGTTTGTGCGTGAAGGTGCTCGGGCCAAAAGTCTCGCAAGCATCCGCTTTCAAAGTCATTTATGCCGGCTTGACCAAAGGCCTTCAAGGGCTTTTTGTCGAGCTCTTGATGGGCGCGAAGAGCTTTGGACTATTGGACGAGATTCTAGGACGGTACGAAGAAAGCTTTCCGGGTTTGCTGGACAAAGTCACATCCAGCATCATTGCGTTGCGCATCCATGCGGGTCGACGAGCCGAAGAAATGGACGAACTGGAGCGGACTTTCAATCATCACGGCATGAATGCCTACATGGCGCCGGCGGTTAAAAAAGTTTTGCAATCGATTGCCGACTTGGAATTGGGCAAGCCATCTGAAGCGGGAGTTCGGGAGGGCGATCTTTTATCGACTCTTGAGCTTTTCTACGATCGGGGATTGCTGCAAGAGAAGAAGACCTAGGATGTCGCTGACTCTAGCCCGTATGGGGCATTGTTTTGTAAGTGAACAGCCAGATCAATCAGAGGGAGGATAGAAAAAGTGGCCAAAGCAGAGAGTAGGATGGAGAAAAAGCAGCCTGAGTACGGTTCCGATGTCGTTGTCGATCTAATGAAGGCGTTTGATATCGAGTATGCCGCGTTTAACCCTGGCGCGACGTTTCGCGGAATTCATGATTCCATCGTGAACTACGGCGGCAATTACAAGCCGGAAGTTATTTTTTGCAATCACGAAGAGATCTCGGTGGCGCTGGCCCATGGCTATGCGAAAGCCAAAGGCAAACCGATGATCGCTATCGTTCACGACATGGTCGGCTTGCAGCACGCGAGCATGGGTATATTTAACGCCTACATTGATCGGGTTCCCGTGATCGTCCTGGGCGGTACCGGTCCGATGAACAGCAAACACCGCCGTCCCCGCATCGACTGGATTCATACCGCTCTCGTGCAGGGCAACCAAGTGCGCGATTACGTTAAATGGGATGATCAGCCGTACTCCTTGGCTGACGTGCCGGATTCTTTTATTCGTGGTTACCGCATCGCCACGACGGAACCGATGGCGCCCGTCTATATCAATTACGATGCCGACATCCAGGAAGATTCGATCACGTCTCCGATTGAGCTTCCCGATATTGGCCGTTATGCGCCACCGGCGCCCATGCAGGCCAATCCGGACGCGCTTCGAAAAGCGGCGCAGCTGCTGGTGAGCGCGCAGTTCCCGCTGATCATCGCCGACACGGTTGGACGAAATCCGAAAACCGTACCTGCGCTAATCGAATTGGCGGAGCTCCTGGCGATTCCGGTACTGGACAAGGGAGCGCGCTTTAATTTTCCCACGACCCATCCTTTGGATGTTACCGACGGCGCCCGGGGTTTATTACAAAAGTCCGACGTTATCTTGGCTCTCGACGTGGCGGATCTCTACGGCTCCTTGACGACGGTCAGCAAGCAAACCCGGGCCTGTGAATATGTTACTTCGCCTGGGGTGAAGCTCATTAGTATTTCGATGCATGACATGTTGGTACACTCTTGGGCGGGGGACTATCAGGCGCTGCAGGCGCTGGATCTTCCGATGGCCGCCGATACTTCGGTGGCTGTGCCGGAACTGGCTCGCCTTTGCCTCGAACTCCTCGGCAGTGACGCCAAGAAGAAGGCAATCATCGAAGCAAGGCAGAAGGAGTTGAGCGAGAAGCACAAATCCCGTCGCGCTAAATGGCGTGCGGACGCGCAGGCCAAAGCAACGCAAAAGGAAATCTCGACTGCGTTCTTGGCCTATGAATTGGGCGAAGTCATTAAGAACGAGGACTGGGTCTTAGTGAACGGGACGTCGAACGGTTGGGCTCGCCGGCTATGGGATTTTACGAAACCGAATCAGTATCTCGGTGCCAGCGGTGGCGCCGGCGTCGGTTACGGCATGAGCGCGGCAATTGGCGCCGCGCTGGCCCTAAAAGATACGGGAAAGTTGGCGGTGGATATACAGTCGGACGGTGACTTGCTGATGACGTCGAGCGCTCTCTGGACGGCGGCCAAACATCGCATCCCGCTGCTCATTGTCATGCACAACAACCAGTCGTTCTATAACTCTGAGGAGCATGGAATCGAAGTCGCCAAATTTCGAAACCGGCCGGTGGAAAACGCCGGTATCGGAACCCACGTGGACGATCCTGCCGTGGATTACGCCAAGACGGCGCAGTCATTTGGCGTCCATGCGGAGGGCCCGGTTGTCCGTACCGCTGATCTCAGGCCGGCCCTTGAACGTGGAGTCAAGTTTGTGAAAGACAAGAAACTCCCGTACCTCGTCGATGTGATCTCAGAACCGCGATAAGTTTCGAGATGCTTGTGCCAAACAGTGCCTACGATGACTTTCGTAAAGCGGTAGACTGCGCCGAAGAGCGCCTCGATCTTGCGCGTGCGGCGCTGGCGATCGCGTCGAGCGATTATCCGAATCTGGACATCGCCGATTATCTTTCGCGCATCGACGGGCTCGCGATGGAGGTTGCCGAGCGATTGGGGGACGAGACGAATGTTTACCGATCCATCGCAGGGCTCAACGACATTCTTTTCCGACGCCACGGCTATCGTGGCAATCGCGCTGAATACTTCGATCCGAAAAACAGCTTCTTAAACGAGGTCATGGAGCGCAAAAAGGGAATCCCGATCACGCTATCGGTTCTCTATATGGAGGTCGCGCAACGGATCGGATTCCCTCTTCATGGCGTCGGTTTTCCGGGCCATTTCCTCGTGAAGTACATGGATAACGATCAGGAGATCGTGATCGACCCTTTTAATGGCGGCGAGATCCCAGGCACCGCGACTCTCGAAAATCTGTTGCGGCGTTTGTACGGTGGTGGACGGGCTACGTTGCATCCCGACCTTCTCGAACCGGTCACGAAGAAGCAAACCCTTAGGCGACTGCTCAATAATCTTAAATTGATTTACCTGGGAGCGAATGATTTCGTGCGAGGACTTTCGATTATCGATCGTCTGCTGATTCTTGAACCGGATTCTGCGGAAGACTTACGGGACAGAGGAGCTATTTTTCTGAAACTCGAATGCTTCCAGCAAGCGCTTGACGCCTTTGAAACCTATCTTCGTCTCGTTCCTGATGCTGAGGACGCACCGGCGGTCAGAAAGCAGGCCGTGAGACTCAGGAAGCAAGTCAGACAAATCCACTAATCGGCTGTGAATACAACGCGCGATGGCAAGGCTAACGCTTCGAGAACTCCCGAAAAGTGAAGGCGAACGAGGTAGTTAAGAAAAAGTCTCTGACCACGGCTGAAGTCAACTTCCAAGGCCGGATCTGCCACAGCTTCATTTGACGGGCGTTTGTTACTGTCTGAGTCCAGATTCGTTGCAACTCCTGGCGCGAATAGACCACGCGATTATTGAGGGCGTCAAATTTGACCAGACTCAATCGAGCCTTTGAAGGCAAACACTCGCGCAGCCGGCCGTAGGCTTCCTGCCACTCATGGATGCGGTCCCCGAGCCGGATGCCATCTTGAATCTTGTGCATTTCGTCCAGCCACCGGCGGGTCGCCTCTCCCTCGCGCAGCCGCATCTCCTTGATTTTTCCTCTGAGGCTCTCCCACTGTTTTAAGAATCGGTTGAGGTCTTTTCGCGTCCAAAGAATTTTGCAGGAGAGCTCTTCCAAGGGCTCAAGCAAGACTTTGGCCCTTTCCGGTAACGTTTCCTTGGCGTTGTTGTAAATGTTTTGTAGCTCGGCGATCTTGAGGGTCTGCCAAACCTCTCCCTGAATTTTCTGGATTTGTTCAACCCACTTTTCTTCAGTGTCACTTCTCTTCCTGGTTTGTAGCCACACCTCTTCCATTTCCTTAATGAACTTGACCCATGAAATGAACAGCTGCGCGATTTCCTTGGTGCGCTTCCGGGCATGGATGGGCAAAGGGTCGATAGCAAACCCCGGCCGCCGAGTCTTGCGGTCTTTCAAACGGAAGAAACCCGCGACCATGGGATGTTGTTTTTCGATCAAAGCGGCGTTTTTGTACCAGAAGAAGACCGACATGAGGTTCCAATAAGCCTTCGAGCAATCGCTCCACCGCGAGAGGATCTTGATCATGTTTTCTTTGCTATAAAAACTCTTCCAGGCGTTTTCGTAAGCTTCGGTCCATTCCTCGGCGGTCATGCGCGGATGATGGATCGTGGCGTGGAACGAGTCGCGTTTGTTGAAGTCAGGATCCATCCACTCGTCCCGATTCCTCATTTCTCGGTGATCATGCGAGCCCGGCAGTGGAGTCAACATGAAAAAGGAAGCCTGATCGGGCCCCAACTCGTCGATCAGAAAACGAATGTCCTTGGGAACTTGATCTTTCGAGTCCCAAGGAAGGCCGATGATGTATCCCGTGTGCACCACTATTCCGGCCTCGTGCCACTCCTTGATGATCTCACGATACTCGTCGACATTATTTTGCTTTTTCCCCTCGGCCTTAAGATTTTCCGGATTGACGCTTTCCATGCCGATGAAGACCTGTGTGCAGCCGGCCTTCCCGGCCAGTTTGACAAAATCTTTGGGTTTCTTGGCTAAGTCTACCTGCATCATAAAGGAGACTTTGATGCCTTCTTGCCGCAGCTTGATAATGGCTTCGAAGGTCTCGCGCCAGAGCTTTTTCCGGGCGAAATTGTCATCCGTGAAGAAATAAAAGGAGACGCCATGCTCCAAGTAGTTTCTGCGCAAGAGGGCTGCGATGCTTTCCGGGCTTCGCTCCCGCATCTTACGGCCTTGCACGTTAATAATCGTACAGAAACTGCAGGCGAATGGGCAACCCCGAGAAGTATCCGCTGTTCCAAAACTCGGATACGCAAAATGATCCATCGTCTTAGGACTAGTCTTCGGAAGCGGAGACGATCCGATATCGACGAGACTCTGGAGATCCTGGGCAAAACTATAGATGGGCTTTAACTCACCATGAAGAAAATCGGCCAGGATGAGTTCCCATTTGCCTTCGACTTCGCCGGAGACCACGCAGATGGATTCGCGAACCAGCTCCTGAATGTCCGGCTCTTGTTCTCCTAGCATGTTGATCGTGCCGCTGGTGTGAAATCCGCCGATAATGACCGCGATGTCTTCGGCACGGAAAAGCCTCGCCATATCCAAAGCGCGGGGAAACTGATTGGTTTGTACCCCGACCAAACAGACCAGAACCTTTGTGCCGGGCTCGCGCCCCCAGCTGATGATTTTCTTGATGGGAACTTTTTCCGCGGTTTCGTCGAAGGTCGTGACCTCGATCGGCAGCTCGCCAAAGACGTGGCGTGCTTTTACGTCATCGGTCAGCCCATGGAGAACGTTCAGTGTATTGCTCGGAAGGACCCCTTTCCAGAATCGAATCACGTATCCGTCATCATCGTACTTGGAAGGTTTAATCAAAACGATGCGAAATTTTTCCAATCGATGCCCGATCGGCACAGCGTCTCGACGGCTTGTAAGTTCGTCCTGCATCTTTTATAAATAGACCAACAAAATCGATTCGCAACCTTAACAACCGTCCTACTTCATGTCAAGCTATTTTCGCGCTCAATCGCGCGCGTAACTGCTTCTTCCCTGCAGTTTCCATGATTCAGCTTTTTCACGTGTCCAAGACCTATCCGCCCAACTCGCAGGCCTTGAGCGATATCAATCTGGAAATTGACAATGGCGAGTTTGTGTTCTTGACGGGTCCCAGCGGGGCGGGGAAAACCACGTTGCTCAAGCTGCTGTTTCGTGAGGAGGAACCGACGGATGGGCGGATCCTGTTCAATAACCAGAATCTGAATCGACTGAATAGCCGGGGCGTCGCCCGGCTGCGCCGAAAGATCGGATTGGTTTTTCAGGAGATCAGATTGTTGCCGCGATTGACGGCTTTGGAAAACGTCGCATTGGCGGCGGAGGTCGTCGGAACCTCCAAAAGGGAAAGTCACACGAGAGCTTATCACTTGCTGCGCGAGCTTGGGTTGAAAGAAAAGTACGAAGCGAAGCCGCTGACACTCTCGGCCGGGGAGCAGCAGCGTGTGGCGATTGCGCGCGCGTTGATCAACGACCC
>DASQUN010000632.1:0-3585 GCA_035641275.1 Candidatus Udaeobacter sp.
CCGGTTGGCTGGACGCTGCGGCTCTGCGCGTGATATGAATAAAAAATCTCACCTTCTTGGCTTCAGGACATCGAGCACGCTCGCCCCTTTCGCCAGCTGTGGAGTTTCACCTGCGTTCATCGGAGATCGACACGGAAAACACTGAAGCTCCGAAGCGCGAAGCCGCTTCGGCCTTAGCTTCGCCGCTGCGGGGCCCGCTCGCAGCGTTGTTACGGTTTCGCACCTTCGAGGCGTTGCGCCATCGTCAATATCGCTTGATCTGGTACGGGCAGATCTTCGCGTCCACGGGGACATGGATGGATCAGGTCACCCGTGGTTGGCTCATTTATGAGCTGACCGACTCCGCGCTCCAGCTCGGCTTGGTGCGGGGAATTCAAGCCATACCCTTTCTCTTGTTATCTCCAATAGCGGGCAGCGCCGCCGATCGCTATTCGCGCAAGATGCAGGTCGTGCTTACTCAAACTGCCAACGGGATATTGTTTGCGGTGACCGCGTTGCTGATTTTTACCGGTCAGATCCAGCCCTGGCATGTCTATGTCACCGCGGTCTTGATGGCAGTGGTCCAAACCTTTCTCCAGCCGGCGCGGGCCGCCCTGATTGCCGATGCCGTGCCGCCCAATAATCTGACCAATGCCATCGGTCTCAACGCAGTTGTTTTTAACGCCGCCCGCAGCACCGGCCCCGCCCTCGCCGGCGTGCTGATCGCCAAGTTCGGCACCGGCGGCGCGTATTCTGTTCAAGCTCTTTTTTTCTTCCTGGCGACGATCTGGACGACGCAGCTTCGTTCCGTCGAGCCCTCTGCCGGCGGCTCGCGCGGTCACTCTGCTCACGGGGAATCCTTCGGACGGAGTATTATCGAGGGATGGAAATTCAGCTGGCGGAACGAAGTCGTGCGCACCGCGCTGCTCATCGTGATGTTTGTTTCGTTGTTCATCGGTCCGTTCACAACGCTCCTGCCCGTGTTCGCACGCGATATTTTGCAAGTCGGCGCCGCCGGGCAGGGTCTGCTGCTCACTGCTATGGGCGTGGGTGCGTTGTGCAGCGCTCTTCTCATCGCTTCCGCCGGCGATCGCTTGCCAAGGGGCATGATGATGCTGGGCAGCGTGATGCTTTACGGCTTTTTTACCGTGATCTTCGCGGGATCGCCCTGGTTTTGGCTGTCCATGGTATTGATGGTCATCGTAGGCCTGTGCCATGTGCATTCCCACGCCCTGGTGCAAACCGTCATCCAATCCTACTCTCCCGCCGATTTCCGCGGCCGGACCATGGCTATCTTCCACATGAGCCAGGTGGTGCTGACCATAGGAGCCATGCTAATCGGCGCGTTGTCATCGATGATCGGGGCACAGTCGGCGGTAGCGTCGATGGCTGTCGTCGGCGCCCTGATCATGATCGGGATCTCCCTGGCTCTGCCGGGCGCCCGGTCTATCCGATAGCAATCACGCAAACAGGAAGCCGGTCTGTGAAGACGCACCGCCTCGATCACGAAACGCCTACGTGGCGCATCTAACCAATCACAACTTCCTTGGACGAACCATATTACCGTAAATATCAGAGCATCCTTGGACATACTTTAGGCTTTTTCCGTTTGACTGCTTGTTTCTTCGAAAAGTGTCCTCCAGTGTGTTGCGCGACGGTCAGACATGGATGTCATGGGGATCGACGCCGGCCTTGGCACCCAACAGGAGCATTGATGAAGGTCACGTCTATCGATCCTCAATTTCACCACGAGTGAATCGGGTCGTGCATTCTTGCCTTTCTTTCAAAATCGCGAATCAAGATTTGAGAAGCCCGGGGGAACAAGGCGTCAAATCTTGAGCTCGCTTGAGGTGATCCATACATCTTGTTGACACCGGTTAAAGTTGCTGAATATAAGTGGCGGACTCGATCAGCGCGATCCGGAAAATTGAGCCGGTCAAAAAGATTGCGGGCGCGGATATTTGTGCCCGCAATGAAAGGATGTCTGCCATGGGATTAAAGTCTTCGGTTCCGATATTCTTGGTTGCTTTTTTTACCTCTCTGACGGTTCTTCCTGATCCTCTTTTTTCCCAGACCGACTTTTATCGGGGCAAGACCATCACGATTATTCAGGGCAGGGATCCGGGAGGGTCGGGAGACCTGCGGGTGAAAGTGATGATGCCCTTTTTGCAGAAATATATTCCGGGTAATCCGACCGTTATTAGCGAGTACATGCCCGGCGGTGGAGGCCGAAAGGCCGCCAATCACGTCTTTAGATCATCTCGTCCTGACGGGCTCACGATCGGCAACGCAGGCTCCAGCATGGTTCAGCTCGAGTTGCTTGGAGAGTCGGGAGTTCTGTACAACATCGACAAGTTCTTCTATCTGGGTTCCCCCTATAGCGTCTATCATCCCGTCTTCTTCACCCGAAAGCAGGCGGGCTTCGACAGCTTAGCAAAACTTCGGGCCGCCTCCGGAGTCAGAGTCGGAGGGCAATCGGTGGGTTTCTCTACCTACATTGAAGGCCGCCTGTTCGCCTACGTTCTCGGTCTAAAAGAGCCAAAATTCGTTACGGGCTACGGCGGCGCCGAGCTCGACCCGGCGCTATTGCAGGGCGAGATCGACGCCCGCTCTTCGGGCGCCGACGGTATCATCCGGATGCCGGAGTGGCTCAAAGGAGGCGTGGTGGATTTTCACACGATCATTGAAATTCCCAAGGGCGAAAAGCATCCGCAGTTCAGCCACCTTCCCGAACTCGAGACCCTGGCGAGGTCGGATAAGGATCGCAAGCTGATTATTCTTCAGCGCGCGTTCCGGGTCGCCGGCGCACCCTCCTTCCTTCCCCCCGGAACTCTCAAAGAGCGCATGGAAATTCTTCAGGAAGCGTTTCGCAAAACTTACATGGATCCTGAGTTTCACAAAGAATACAAAAGACTCACCGGACCGGAGCCGACGCCGCTTCTACCCAAAGACCATGAAAAGGTGATCAAAGAGATCCCGCGCGATCGGGAGGTGATCGACCTGTTCAAAAAGATCGCGGGCGCCGAGCCTCTCCCACCGCACTGAAAGCAGGTCGAAAAACAGAGATTGCGCGCTCCGGAAAAATTAGAGGGTCGGGTCCTGCCAGCCTGTTGAAAACTCTCTAGAAGTCATTCGACGAGCTCAGAGCTTGTCCTGAGTATATCGAAGGAACGAACGGGCGAGTTTTATATCTTGACTATTTTCCGTTCTGCTGAGCCTGCCGAAGCATGAGGCTCTCGAAGCATTCCGAACCTTTTCAACAACAGGCTGTTGTAGTGCAACAATTTCGGAACATGGTCAGAGGAGCGGGTCGGGGGTCCGGCCTATCCGGGGCAAGCCTATCCAGCTTCTCAGTTCGCTCTGTCGGTCAGCCGCGCATCGTCGGACCGAACATATCCCGGAGGATTGCCGCGCTTCGACCGCACTTCCAGCCAACCGCCGGCAGAACTTACGACGTTGATCCTGGTTCCGCTGCTGATTTGCGAGATAACGCGCGAAGCCGATGACGGATTTTCATATACCGACGTCGCCCGGGTTGTCTCATAGACTCCCGGCTCGGCTGTTCGTCTTGCCACCGGCTGAGGAACCGACGCAGTCGTCCCCGCG
>DASQUN010000633.1:0-11887 GCA_035641275.1 Candidatus Udaeobacter sp.
TGCTTTGATGAATTTGCTCGTAAGCAAAACGTAGATTATTCGGATTCAATAGAGGTCCTCTACTTTGCCGGCGATAAAGCAACTTTCAAATTCCAAACTGTATCGGCGCAGAGCGCTTAGGTGCAGTTGCCTTCGTGCACTCTTATCCGACATTCATTGCAAATCTCATCGCCGATGGGCGGCAGGTCATATAGCTCGTCATAGTCTGACGCTGGCCAGTTCGTGCAATTGCTGCAGAGGTGCCAAGTTTGGCATCCTCTTTTCCTCCGAAAGGTAGACGCCATAAAGCTCCAGGCAAGCGCCTAGAAGGCGCAAAAGCCATGCCTAGTCGCTAAGACGGCGACATTGCTAATTGTCGGGATTCTGACAACTGTTCTCTCGGCAGCAATGTCAAGAAAATCCACACACGTTACAGCCGAGGATAGCTAAAAAACCCACAAGTTCGATGGAAGGGATTTGGAGTTGCAAACCGAGCGCGGCTCGGTTCGCAACCGCGGTGTTAGACGAAATACCCGCCGAGGACTGCATCGTTCCATGATTTTAGTACCGAAGGGACGATGCCGACGGGCAAATCCTGTTCGGCCTTCCAGAAGCTGTGAACGCCGGCGCCGAAGCGGGTCAGGGCGATTTTGGGCGCGGGTTTCATGGCCCGGAAGCCGGGCATGATCAGCTCGTTGTAAACTTCCGGGCTATGATCGCGGCTGTCTTTCGAAATCTCAAACAGGAATGGCGGGACGGGCTTGACGTTCTGCCCAGAGAGCGGGCGCGTGTAACCGACAAAGCGCTCCACCAGCGCCGCTGTTTCGTCGTTGGTCATTTTTAGTCGCGCCGCGCTGACCTTGGCGGCTTCGGTGAGAGAGCCGGTGATCGCGTGGGTCACGACGTATTCCGCCTTGAACTGGGGACGGGCTTTCGCTTTTTCCCATGCTTCGAGAATGTCTTCCATGATCGCGGGCAGCCGCATGAGCGCTTTTGGACCTTCTTGCCCGAGCGCTTCCGGTCCTTGATAGCGCGCCAAATCGCGCCAGGACCGTATATAGAGTTCGTTGAAAGGATCCGTGCGCGCCTCGCCCTTCTTTTCTAGTTTTTCATAGCCTGTGATTTTCCCCATGTCCCCGCCCCACTGGTCACGCCCCATGCTAAGGTAACCGAAAGGCGAGTGTTCAGTGGCGCAGACGCCGGCCATGTTGGGAATGCGCTGCGATAGCATGCAAACAAACGGCCCGCCGGTGGAGTGGCCCTGGCCATACACAGAGAATTCCGTCTCGGGAAAATGCCGCCGATTGGCCTCGATCATTCCTTTTTCGAAGGCCGCCGGCCACGCTGCCATGCGATAATAGAAGTTCGTGTCCGGTTTGGCGCGCGCCAAGGTGCGCGTACCATAGCGATTGCGCATCGAGGCATCTTTCACCACTTCATACTGGTCCGGCGAGATTACTTCACCTTGGCTCCAGATCGGCGTGCGTACCGTCCCGTCCGGCTGGATCGTATCACCGGGCCAATCCCGGCTGGCATCGGGAAAGTAAAATCTGCCGGGAAAGGTCCCGGCCACGACTTTGAATCCAAACTTGCCGGCGAGCAGTTTTGAGTAGCGTTCGATGCCTCTGAAGTCGCCGGAGCCGCCATGAAGCAAGAAGAAGCCGGCCTTTTTTCCGTCTGCACCGATCGGAATTCGCTTCGGGTCTTCCGGTTCATACACGGCCATGCCGAGATCCCAGTCCATGCCGAGAACATTGATGCGGAAAATGTCTTCGGTTTGGTTAATAGGTAAATCGGGCATGCCCAAAACCTGCTCGGTGTCTTTGATGCACTGCTCCCGCGAGACAAACTCGGGCGGTTGCCAGCTCCTCTTGACCTCAGCTTTCATGTCTCTTGCCTTTAGAGGATACTCTTTCCGCCGAATCGGCTCTTCCACTGGTCGATAACTTCCGTGTTGTACACGTAGGGCGAAACCTCGCCTTTCAGAGCTGCAAGCACCGATTGGGTTCCCCAGAGCAGGCCGGTTTTGAGACCGCTGCCGTAGTTGGAAGAAATCATGTGGGGCGAAATCAAGACTCGGTCGTCCATCTTGCGGAAGGGGCTATCTGCGGCAATCGGCTCGTTCTCGAAAACGTCCAACGCCGCGCCGGCGATCTTATTATTTTGCAGTGCATCGGCCAATGCCTTCTCGTCCACGCAGTAACCGCGCGAGGTATTTACAAGAACCGCCGTTTTTTTCATCATTGCCAGTGTTTCGGCGTTGATCATGTGGCGCGTTTCTTTGGTCAAAACCACGTGCAAGGTGACGACATCGGATTGTTTCAACAGCGTCGGCAGGTCCTTCACGCGCTCCACGCCAAACTGCTCAAACTTGGAATCCGGGACATAGGGATCGTAGCCGATCATCTTCATGCCCCAAGGCCGCATCAGCTTGGCAACCCGGCTACCGATCCTGCCGAGACCGATAACGCCGAGCGTGATCCCTGGATAGCCGTCTTCTTCGCGATAACCGACGAACGTTCCTTGAAGCTTCATGTCTCTCCAACCGCTGGTCGTTTTTAGATACCGGTCGCGCTCGCGCGTTTTCTTTAGCAGTGTCAGCATATTTGTGATCGTGCCTTCGGCGACGCCGCCCCAATTAGATTCCGTCGGACCGTGGGTGACTAAGATTCCCATCTCGGTTGCCGCGTCGACATCCACATCATCGACGCCGATGGTGAATTTTGCCACGATGCGGAGATTCTTCGAAGCCCGCATGATTTTTTGTGTGATCGGCGAACTGCGAATAGAAGTACCCATGAGCGCGTCGCAGCCTTCGGCGATCTTGGCCATCTCATCTTCATTGTTTCCCTGCGGCGTATCCCAATTCGCCTTTCCTAAGATGAGTTCGCAACCGGCGTCTTCCAGCACCTTGTGTCCTTGGCCGGTCGGATCGGCGGGAGCAAAGACGAAAACTTTAGGTTTTGCCATTGAAAGTGTCTCCTTTCCTCGAACATGTCTGTGGGTTAGCCCGGACTCTATAAGCCCGCGGTACGACAAGTCAAGAAGAAATGAATTATGAAGCGGAAGGAGGAATCGATGCCAAACGGGTGCTAGACAACCAGCCGAGAAACCGGATAGAAAGACATCGATGCGATCGTAACAAGCGGGAGATTCCATGAAAGTACTTATCACCGGGGGCATGGGAGTCAACGGAGCGGTGACGGCCCGCTTCATGGTCAAGGAAGGATTACGCCCCGTTTTACTGGACAACCGCATGGACCTATCGCTGATGCGCGATATAAGGGATCAGGTTGATTGCGTCCAAGCCGACGTTTGCGATCAACGAGCGTTGGAAAAGGTTGTCGATGAATACGAAATAACGCATGTCGCTCACTTGGCGGCCCTGATGCCGGAGCCTGCCGAAGCGAATCCGCGATTAGGAATCAAAGTTGGCGTTGATGGCACGGTGAATGTCTTAGAGGTTGCCCGTGCCAAGGACATCGAGCGGGTTGTTTTCACCAGCTCCAAGGCGGTCTATGGTGAGATCCTTGGCGAATACGCGCCACCAAGCTGCAAGCCCGTGTGCGAGGATCATCCGAAGCATCCGGCGGATCTGTATGGAACGATTAAGGTTTGTTGCGAAGAAGTCGGCAGGTACTATCGCGAGACCTACGGGATCGAATTCATTGCTCTGCGCTATGTTTCAATTTACGGCCCGGGTAAGGAGGCGCGTCACGGTCCGCTTTCTTTCTATGGTCAGCTCATCGAAAAGGCCCGGAGCGGTGAGAAATGGATCGTGCCCCAAGGGGGCGACCAGCTAAACGACGCGGTATATGTGGGCGATGTTGCGCGCTCCATCTATTTTGCGCTAAAGGCGCCGACGCCGGACGCATGGGTTTTCAACATCGGTACAGGCAAGGCGTGGACTCCACGGGATTTTTTGGCTGCCGCAGCCAAGATATTTCCTAATCATCAGATCGAGCTCGGCTCAGGTCCCAGCAAGTTAGGAAGAAGCAAACAGAGTTACTGCGTCTTCGACGTCTCGGCAGCAAAGAAACACATTGGTTATGAACCAGCTTTTGATGTAGAGCCGGGCGTGCGCGATTACGTGGCAACACTCGATCTTCTTGGACGCTGAACTCAGTGCGTCCTTGCAGACATAATGAAGATTTCGAACTCATGGGATGACGCCTCGATACGTGGTCAGCGCAGAAACCGAAACTAAAATTCTTTAGCTTGGAGGACGCATGGCAGAAGAAACGAAATCAGGCACACCGGAAATCTGGGCCGCGGGCATCGGTCGCAAAAGCAGAGCCGAATATGGCTCAGACCTAATGGTCGAAGTTTTACGGGATCTGGGAATTAAATACATTGCATTGAATCCGGGCGCGAGTTATCGCGGTTTGCACGATTCCATCGTTAATTTCGAGGCCGGAAAGGGGCCTGAAATCATCATGTGCACGCACGAAGAAATCGCGGTGGCGCTAGCGAACGGCTATGCGCGCGCAACGGGCGACATTATGGCGACGGGGCTGCACAACATCGTCGGCCTCCAACACGCCTGTATGGCGATCTTCAATGCTTGGTGCGACCGTACACCCATACTGAATCTGGGTGGCGGCGGTCCGCAGAGTACGACCCATCGCCGGTCCACCGATTGGGTTCACACAGCGTTGGTTCAGGGCAACCTGGTTCGGGAGTTTGTGAAATACGACGACCAACCCAACTCGGTCGATGCGGTGCCGGAATCGTTCCTGCGCGCCTATCGGATCGCGATGACGGAACCCAAAGGGCCGGTTTATGTCTGCCTGGACACTGACGTGCAGGAGCAGAAGATCACTTCGCCGATGATCGTCCCGGATGCTCGTTTATTTCGCGCGCCGGCGGCGCCGGGAGCTAATCCCGAGTCATTGCGCCGAGCCTCGCAGTTGTTGGCGGAAGCTGAGTGGCCGGTGATTGTCGCGGGAGAAGTCGGACGAAATCCCAAGGCGCTGCCGGTGTTGCTCGATCTTGCCGAGGCGCTCGGCGCGGCGGTCATCGATGCGGACGGTAGATATGCCTTCCCGAGTACCCATCCCTTGAATCTCACTACAGCGCGCGAAGAGGCCTTGCGCAACGCGGACGTGGTGCTCGCCCTTGACGTTCCCAGCCTCGGCGTGCCGCTTGGCCCATCCGTTCGCGAGCGTGGCAACTTTGCGCCGGTGGTTCCGCCGAGCTGCAAAGTCATTCACATCACTTTGCTGGATTTGGAGCGACAGAGTTGGGTGAGCGACGCGATGTGGCTTTTGCCAGTCCATGTGCCGATCGCGGCCGATACCGCTGTGGCACTGCCGCAATTGCTGGAGCAGACGCGGGAACGGCTAAGGTCTAATGCCGAGGCGGTCCGTAAGATCCAGGAGCGACGCGCAAAAGCAGAAGCGATCTATCACGACGCGCGAAAAAAGAGCCAGACGTGGATCGAAAGGACATGGGAGGAAAAGCCGATCTCGCAGGGGCGGCTTTTCGGCGAGATCAATAAGCGGGTGCAGGGACAATCTTGGGCACTGGTGAGCGCTCACGGGCGGCGCTGGCGTGAGGTCATCGAAGTTACTGAACCATCCCATGGAATTGGCGGCGGGAGGGGAGGCGGAGTCGGTTACGGCCTTCCCTCTTCCATCGGCGCCGCACTCGGACACAAGGGTAGCGGCCGGCTTTGCGTCAGCATTATTGGGGACGGCGACTTTATGATGACATCGAATGCCCTATGGACGGCAGCGAAGTATCAAATTCCGCTGCTCGTCGTCGTGCTCAATAACCGGTCCTACTATAATGATGAAGAACATCAGGAACGAATGGCGAAATGGCGCCAGCGTCCGGTGGAAAACAAAGGAGTCGGCATTCGCATCGAAGAGCCGGCGCCTGACTTGGCCGCCATTGCGCGGGCGTTGAGCGTAGAGGGCTACGGTCCGATTACCGAGCCGGATCAGCTTGGTCCGGCGCTCGATAAGGCGATAGAGATCGTAGACGAGGGGAGACCGGCCGTCGTGGACGTGATCACGCAGCCGCGCTGATTTCCAAACGACCAAGTGGCATCCGGACAGATGTGATCGCGAGGTGTCGGATAAGGAGAGAAGAGCACTTTCTATGATAAATCAAATTTGCCGAAAGAGAGAAAGGGAAAGCAGCTGCGCTTGCCGCTATTTGCTCAGCGTCTGCCGTCTGCGTTTTTCAATGTCGATATCAACCTGACGTGATTTTTCGACGGCATATTTGAGTCTCTCGCGTTCCTGAGACAACGCTTCTCGCTCTCGAGTGAACGTGCGTTTTTCTTCTGCCAATTTGTGTCTTTCCTCGGCAACTTTCTGATGCTCTTCCAGCACCTGGATCCAAACTTTCGCCTGCTCGGTTAGCGGGCTGTTAGGATGGTTTTTCATAAGCGTTCTGAACGAATGAAGCGCTCTTGGATAGTCCTTCTTGGGATTCATCGAGTACGCCGAAACCAGTCCCATATTGAAAAGTGCGAGGTCGGGCGCGCCTTTTCCTTCCGCGAGAACCTTCTGATTTTCCTTGAATGCTGCTTCATAGTTGCCCTGTGAGAAGAGCGCGTCGGCCCGATCAAAGTGTTCTGATCGTCTTTCGCTGCGCAGTGGGTTTGTCGTAACACAGCCGCTTAAGGAAAAAAGGCTCGTCAACATCGCCACGACTAAAAGAAGCTGAAAAGTGTTCAGCCGGGGTGTCGTTTCTCTATAATGACGATTGGGTCTCTTCATTTTTCTTTGCCTTTCCGTATCCTAACGTCTTGATTGACTCGGAAATTGAGTTCCAAGGCCGCGCAAGGCTGTAACCATGCCCGGCGAGTCGTCTGACCGCTCGTTCGAAGCGAGGCTGGAACTTCGTCCACGCCACGGCGTAGGCCTTTAGGTCCGGCTGTGATCCTTCTGTGCTCCGGCTCGCATTTGTTGGTCTTTGAAAGTGTTTAGACCCAGCCGGTTCGCTTGAAGGCTGCAGGCGGCCGCAATGTTCGATCAAGCGTTCGGTTTCATCAGCCAGAATTTCGAAGCTCGTTTTCTGTTCCGCCGTCACCACTGCCGCCATTTCCTCCTTCAAGTAGCTGAGCCGCTTCTTCAGAGAAATCAGGGGTATCGCGAGTCGTTCAGTGATAGAGTGGACGAAAGTGGTGTTTGCCTCGGCACTCTCGTCAACTTTGCCTTTTGCCATGCTTATAGCTTTGCAAAGTGCGTCTATTTCCGGAATCCGAGAAAAGTCCGAAGCGAGGGCGGAATCATCCTCTGCCGCGTCCGCGGTTCTCCGTCTCAGCGCAGAAAGCGGCCGTGTGATGCTGTTGCTGATCACAAACGAAAGCGCGATGCCCAAGCCGAGCAAAAGCAGCGTTGCGACGGCTGCGATCATTCGCGCGTTCCGCGCCGCCTTTTCGATCGCTTCCAGCTTGTCGTGCAAGTCTGCCTGCAATTGCGCTTTCAAGCGTTCCAGTTCTCTTAACGCGCTCTCGAAGATCTTCTCTTTTTCTTGTTGGTACCGGCTCTCAGCATAGTGTTGCCCTGCCCTTATGTAGCGGACCTCCTGATCGAATAGATCGTGGTAGCGAAGGTGCAATTCTTCCACTCGCGACAGTCGAGCCTGGATTTCGGCAGATGGGACGAGCGAGTTGATCTCGCTTATGTAGCGCGTGAAGTCGTTCTTGAATTGACGCAGTTCGTCGTGTAGCGCCCCTGAATGGGTAATGATGAATCTTCCCGCGTATCTAACTTCGGAAAGAAAGGCATCAGTCAATTTTTCTTGATAGGCAATCAAGCGATTGTCGGTGTTTAAGGCTGTCCGTGCCGTGCCACTCAATCCTCCCAGCTGAACAATGGAGTATGAAGATATGCTGACGGACGTGAGGAGTATGATCAAATAACCCAAGATGAGGCGCCAAAAGATGGGGATCGGCATGATTGAATCCTTTCCTGTACTCTAAAGGGGGTCGAGGTGCGGCCACTGGACGGTCGCCGCCGGGGTTATGTTGTTATCGGGCCGGACGGGCAGGCGAACCGTAAATGTCGAACCCACGCCGACCTGGCTTTGCACATTGATTGTGCCTTCAAGAAGTTCGACGAAGTTTTTGACAATGTAGAGGCCCAATCCGACGCCCGAATGATTCCGAGTCATCGTACTGTCGACTTGGCGAAACTTGTCAAACACGCAAGGGAGCATCTCGTCCGGTATCCCCGGTCCGGTATCCATGACTTTGATCTCGAGCATTTGTCCCCCATCGAGCGTGTGAACGGATGTGATAACGGAGCCGTGTTCCGTGAATTTGATGGCATTATTAATGAGATTGGTCAAAATCTGCTTGAGTTTCATCCGGTCGCTAACGATCGCCGGAAGGTTTGGCGGATAGTCCCATTTGAGGACGAGATCTTTTTCCATCGGCATTCTGTAATCCGACCGATTCTCAGAGATAAAATCAGCCAGATCGAAGCGCTCTTTGTGCAGCGCTGCAGTCCCACTCTCGATCTTTGTGATTTCCAAAATCCCATTGATCAAAGTGAGCAAGTGGACCGCTTGGGAGCGTATCTTTTCCGTCCCCTGCGCTTGCTGGTGGCCGATGTCGCCGAACATTCCCGCTCGCAGGGCTTCGGCGTAGTTCATAATAATGTTAAGCGGAGTTCTGAGTTCGTGGGACATCACCCCTAGGAATTCATCTTTAATCTTGTTCGACTTCTCCAATTCGACGGCCTGGTTTCGGGTTTGTTCGTAGAGCCGCGAATTGTAAATAGCGATCGCCGCTTGGTTGACCAGAGCTGTAAGAAAATCGATCTCCTCCGGGTTAAACTCACGTTCTTCTTTTGTGTAGAAGGACAAAACTCCCAACGTTTCTCCCTTGGCGATCAAGGGTAGCCCCAGATAAGAGCAAAGGCGATGGTGTCGGAAGAATTCGGGGTTCGTTGTTCGCGGATCAATTTGGGCGTTGAAGATGGTAAGAGGATTGTGACTTCTAAGCACGGCGCGCGGAAGCCCTTGTTCGATTGCACTTTCTATTTGGGCCGCATCGCTGTCCTCGAGGTTTTGGTGCGCAATCACCTCCAAAGCGCCGCTCTGCTTGTTGATCCAACCGACCGTTGCGGCGCAGGACGGAAACAGAACCGATATTTGTTCCAACAGAGTGCTCAAGACATTCGTTAGATCGAGTGTCGATGTAATCGCCACATTCAGATCATAGAGAGCTTTCTGCCGCTGCCGTTGCTTTTGGATCTGGTTGGCGGATGCTTGAGCCTGCGTTTCACGCTTCTCCAAAGCCTCGGCCAGATCATCAAAGGCCCGCGCCATTCGCCCTAGCTCGCTCCTCCCGTAAGGCAACTGAGTGCGCGCGCTCAGTTTTCCAGAGGCCACCTCTCTAGTCACTGTAACGAGCTCTCGAATTCGACGCAGGATGACGAGATCCGCGCCAAGCCATGCAGCCGCTAAAGTTAAAGCGGAAAGCAGTGCAAGAGTGATTAAGTTTTGAAGCAAGATGCGATCGGCCTCGGCAAACGCCAGGTCTGCGGGAATATCGATGCCCGCGTAGACCTTTTCGCCTCCCATAACGCTTTTGAACTGGCTGACCGCGAAGAGCCGCGGGACGCCATCCGCTCCTACGGACTCGAAGGTCTTCTCGGTATCTTGAGAGATCATGCCTTCAGCCGGGGCCTGCGCAAACATCGACTTACCGATCCAGTTCCCTCCATTTGGGTAGCGCAGTAAGACGGTGCCGTTATTGTCCATGAGTGTGAAAGTCGCTCCCGGGTAGAGGTGGTTTGCCGCGGTGATTCGCGTCATCCATGACAAATCCAAAGCCGTAACAACAGCCGCCCGTAAAAGGCCGGGCGGGTCCAGCACCGGATAGCCTAGGCCTACGACGGTTTTTCCGTTGGACGGAATGGTTCGGATGCGGCCGATGGAAAAATCACCCGTCTCGACCACACGGTTACGATCCAGGCCGGCGGGGTTTGCAAGGGAGTTGCCGGCCGGTAGCGCGCTGCAAAGGAGATTCCCCTTTGGATTTACGACAATTAAGTCCGCATACAAAGGCTCGAGCAGTCCTGCTAGGATTTTGTTGCAGGCGGTCTTGTTGTTGTCACGGACCTGCGAAATCTTAGAGAGCATGATGAGAAACTGATGAGCGTTCTCGATAAATCTTTCCTGCTCAGCGGCAATCGCCCGAGCCGCTCCGAGTGCATTTCTTTGGGCTTGATCGGCTGTCAGTTCCCTATGCCTCGAAGCACTGTGTAGGATAACTCCGAAGGCTGGGATGACAGCTATGAGAACTAGGACAATAAGACGGAATCGAAGGCTTGAAACGAATTGCGCCATAGGAGTTTTTACGAGCGAACTGGCACAATGAATGCCATTTGCGCTTCGGCCCAGATTGAGCAAGTGTTGTGCCAGAGCTTTTTCGAAAATTTCGCCGTAGTTACGTGAACTTGACAAATTTCAGTGGGATTTTGCGGTAAACCATGGCACAAGTTTGACAAGTAATAACAAATTTTTGCATGAGACTCGGCGATTCGCCGAATTACAGAGCTGATACCGCTTGCCCCTAACCGGAACCGGTTTTAGCCATTGGACCTGCAGTTTCGCAAGGCGTCTAGACCTTGACGTAAGCGCGACGTGAGAGATACAAAGACAGTCTGTGAGCGATGAGTTCAACAAGGGGGCAATTAAGATGGACAAGGCACTTGAGCAAACTTTGCGAATGCTGCTGGCCAAAGAGGAGCTTGAACCGAAAGAAGGCGACTTGGAGAGATTCGGTCCGCTGCTTGAACAATACATCGCTACGTTGAAAACCCTTCGCGCAGTTCATGTGGGCGACGAGGAGATTGCCGGCACTTTTCATCCAGAGTGGAAGTAAGGAGAATCGGCGATGCCTGCTGAAAAAAAAGACCTTCACTATCTGACGATTCATGAAGCGCACAGGCTCATTCGCAGCCGCGCGATTTCGCCCGTAGAACTGACCCGCGCAATTCTAGAACGCATCGACGCTGTTGACGGTCAACTGCACGCCTATGTCAACCTCATGGCGGAAAGCGCGTTGATGGAGGCGCGGATCGCCGAAGCCGAAATCCTACGCGGAAATTATCGCGGGCCGATGCACGGTATCCCGGTGGCGGTCAAGGATCAGCTCGATGTTAACGGAGCACCAGCTGAAATTCGAAATCTGGATATCAATGCGGCGAAGCAGGTTGCCGATGCTACGCCCGTCGAAAAGTTGCGGCAGGCAGGCGCAATCATACTCGGCAAACTCGCGATGAGCAGTATGCCGAGCGAGCCGCCGCAGCCGCGCAATCCGTGGGACCTCAAGCGCATTACGGGCGGCTCCAGTACGGGCGCGGGCGCGGCGGTGTCGGCGGGACTTTGCATGGGTGCTTTGGGCGAAGACACAGCCGGTTCGATCCGCAATCCCGCATCGCTCTGTGGCATCGTCGGGTTCAAAGCGACCTACGGGCGGGTGAGTCGCCACGGACTCGCGCCGCTGGGCTGGTCCCTGGACCATTGCGGGCCGATGACCCGAAGTGTCGAGGATGCCGCGCACATGCTGCAAGCTGTCGCGGGTTATGATGTAAAAGATCCGACTTCCATCAACGTGCCGATTTGGGAATATGCCAATGCCCTTAGGGAGGACGTACGCGGCATGATCATCGGCGTTCCGCGCGAGTTTATCGAAATCTGCCGGCCGAAAACCGATGCTGAAATTCTTGAAATGCTAGACACGGCGATCGCTGATCTAAAATCATTGGGGGCGCGTATCGAAGATGTTTCTCTGCCGACGCTGAAGTACGCCAGTCAAGCCAACGCGGTTATCTACTACAATGAACACTACGCGGGTCACCGGGAGGAGGCCAAAACCGCAATCAAGACAGGCGCCACGGCGCGGCGGGCGAGAATTTACTTCGGTGTCTTGACCGGT
>DASQUN010000634.1:0-4090 GCA_035641275.1 Candidatus Udaeobacter sp.
TTGAAACACCCGCCAGCGCTGCGCCAAGCGTATCGAGGATATGCATTTTCGCATTGGCGAGAGCTTTATCGGAAATCGTCGAATAGTCAGCCTCGGTAACAAAATGAGCGAGTGTATCCGTCACGGGCGGCGGCGTAGCCATGGGTTCTTCCTTAACGTTCGAAGATTTGCTAACTCCTATCCGAATTGGGGCTAGGTGTCTATCTATGATAGAAGAAGCGACGATAGAAGAAGCGACCCACAGAAGACCCATAGGCATTGATAGGACGAAACAGAAAGCGAAGGAGTGAAGGATGAAAGGTGTTTTAGAAGGAGTCAGAATTTTGGAGCTGGGAAATTTTATTTCGGGCCCCTATGGCGCGTGTTTGCTGGCAGATATGGGCGCTGAAGTCATCAAGGTAGAAAATCCGAAGGGCGGCGACCCGTTTCGTGGCTGGGACCTCGGCGGCGACCAACCAAACTTTTGGGCGTTTAACCGCGGCAAGAAAAGTGTGACCTTGAATCTTCAGACTGCTGAGGGAAAGGAAATCTTTTACGCGCTTGTTAAAAAGGCTGATGTAGTCATGGAAAACTACCGGCCTGGCGTCACGAAAAAGTTGGCTATCGATTACGAAACGCTTCGAGGGATCAACGAGCGGATCATCTGTTGCTCGATTACCGGAACCGGTCCCACGGGTCCCTATGTCAATCGGCCGGCCTATGACACCGTGGGTCAGGGGCTGGGCGGGATGCTGAGCGTCTTAATGGAAGCTAAAAATCCGCGTCCCATCGGCCCCGCTTTTGCCGACAGCTTGAGCGGCATGTTTTCTGCCATCGGCGTCTTGGGGGCGTTAGTGGCGCGAGCACAAACCGGCAAGGGCCAGCAAATCGATGCAACCATGGCCGGCTCCGTCCTGGGTTTCTTGATCGCGCCTGCAACCGAAACTCTTGCGCACGGCCAACCGCCCGGCCCGTACACACGTCCCCGGCAGTCTCAGACTTATGCGTTCTCCGGTTCCGACGGTCTGCCTTTCGCCATCCACCTTTCGTCACCACAGAAGTTCTGGGAAGGCTTGTGCAAAGCGGTGGGCCATCCGGAAATGATCGAAGACTCGCGCTTCAAGACTCGGCCGGACCGGCGGAAGAATTACGACGAGCTTAGCCAAACCTTCGCGGAGTTTTTTAGGGAAAAGCCGCGCGCCTACTGGATGGAGCGACTCGAAGCGAACGATGTGCCCCACACGCCGGTTTACAACCTAAGGGAGGTATTCGAGGACCGGCAGCTCAAACACATGGGCATGGAGATTCAAATCGAGCGAAAAGAAAAGCCGACAATCCGCACCGTGAAGTTTCCATTGGAATATAGCGAAACCAAAATTCCTCATCCGACCCCGCCACCCGATCTCGGCGAACACAACGGTGAGTTTTTGAAATCTCTCGGTTACGATGAGAAGAAGATCGCGGAATTTAAAGAAAAGGGCGTCATCTGAGGTGAGAACAGTTACTGAAGCCCACGTAGAGCTGAGTGATGGTATCTGCAAGATCAAACCGGTCCGCCTACGCCCAATCAGATGAATCCAGGCATAAGTGGGTTGCGGATATGTTCTCCAGTCGATCGATCGAATGGGAGCCGAAGCCATGCAGGTGCGAAGAGCAAGCCCGCGAGATGCTCCAGAGCTCGCCGAGCTGTTGAGAGAAATAGGCTGGTTCGAATCTTTGCGCAATGAGCCGCTCAAGGAAACGAGCCGGCGGGTAAGCGAGCATATAGCACAATGCTCGGCCGATAACAGTCACTCGGTCTTCGTCGCCGAGTCGCCAGACGGCCAGGTTGTTGGATACGGCTCGGTGCACTGGTTACCCTATTTATTTTTGCCGGGTCCGGAAGGATATGTCTCCGAGCTTTTTGTGCGCGAATCGGCGCGAGCGCAAGGTGTTGGCAAGCAACTGCTGTGCGCCATCGAGACTGAAGGAAAGGCCCGTGGGTGTGTAAGACTCTCTTTGATCAACCTGCGAAATCGCGAGTCCTATCAGAGACAATTCTATATCAAAGCGGGCTGGGAAGAGCGCCGAGAGGCTGCGAACTTCATTTACTGGGTCGGCTGATTCAACAGCCGGTATCTAGTAATGATCCAACTCTCTCGCCAAAAAATCCGAGGCGAGACTCCAGGCGGATTCGGCCAAGCGCGGATCGTAGCAGTCACCGTCGCCGAGCGCGAAGCCGTGCCCAGCATGAGGAAAGAAATGCCACTCGAGAGGCTGGCCATTGGACTGCAAGCTCGACCATAAATGCTGCTGCACGGGGACGGAGGCGACGTGATCTTTGCCACCGAAAAAGATGATTGAGGGGCACTTAAAATCTCGCGCCGCGTCGTTCGGATGGCGGGGCCGTAGGTTAGTTGGCTGTTCGTCGCGAACGGATGGATAATAGCCGACGAAAGCGCGAACGCTCGGAGTGGCGGCAACGAAATGAATGCCGATGCGGCCGCCCATGCAATAGCCGACAACCGCGCAGCGCTTGCCGTCAACGTCGTTTCTCCCGGTCAGATAACTCCAGCTCTGGTTGATGATCTCCACGAACTGTCCGTCGGTGGTTTTCTTCTGAGCTTCATGCACGCCGTCTGAAAGGCCTAGGAGTTTGTAAAGGTCGGGAACAACGGTGGTGTAGCCGAGCTTAGCGAAGTTACAAACCGTAGCTTTCATATGGCCGGTCACGCCGTAATGGTGATGGACAACGAGTATTCCCGGCCCGGGTTCTTTGCGGTCGGGATGCGCAATATATCCGGGAATACCGTCTTTATCGGCCGAGAGGTCTCGGGAAATCGTCTTCATCGTCTCCGTCCTTCTTTGAAAACCAGCTCAGCGGGTTCTGGCTGTTCCGTTCGAGTCGAAACTCAATGTCGGCTGCGGTGAGTTCAAGGCCACTAGCGATCCCGCCTGGGAGGATCGCTCAGGATTCGACGCGTTGTTTATCACGAAACAAATGAATCTGATTCGGCTCGACCTTAAGCCCAAGGGTTTGCCCCGTGCCGACATCGTTGGCTCGATCGGCTCGGGAGATCAATTCAACCCCGTCGCATTTCAGATGAACAAACCGATCGGAGCCGAGGTCCTCGACCATTTCTACCTCGCCGCAAATCCAGCCCTGCCTGGTGTCGGTAGGCTGCAAATCCTCGGCGCGAATGCCGATGGTCAACGAATTGCCTGCCAGCTGCGGTAACGTTTTCTTCAATGCCTTTGACAGATCCAACCGCAAACTGCCGCAGTGGAAGTGAGCGCCGCTGGCGTCCAGCTTCCCTTCAAGCAGGTTCATCTGGGGACTGCCGACAAAACCGGCAACCATGGTGTTGGCCGGCTTGTGGTAGATGTCTGACGCGGAGCCGATCTGCTGTATCAATCCCTGATGCAGCACAATGATCTTGTTTCCAAGCGTTAATGCTTCCGCCTGGTCGTGCGTCACGTAGACAATGGTGGCGTGCAGCCGGCGGTGCAATCGAGCCAGCTCCACGCGCATGCTGGCTCGGAGCGTAGCGTCCAAATTCGACAGGGGCTCATCGAAAAGAAAAATCTTTGGCTGCCTGACGATGGCGCGTCCCAGGGCGACTCTTTGTCTTTGGCCGCCGCTTAAGCCCTGGGGCCGTCGCTCCAGCAGAGTCTCAATCTCCAGAAGTCGAGCGGCATCTCTGACCTTCGGTTCAATCTCGTTAGGCGGCGCACCGCGCAGCCGCAAGGAAAAGGCGAGATTTTCAAAGACGGTCATGTGTGGATACAACGCATAATTTTGAAAGACGAAGGCGATGTCCCGCTCCCGCGGCGCCAGATGATCGATACGCTCCGGTCCGATCCGAATCTCTCCGCTGCTTGCCTGCTCCAGCCCGGCGATCAGCCGCAAAACCGTTGACTTGCCGCATCCCGATGGCCCGAGTAAAATACAAAACTCGCCGTCCGCTACATCGAAGGAGATGTTTCTCAACACTTCGGTAGCACCGAAGCGTTTTGACAGCCGGTCTACGATAAGAGAAGCGATGGGATTCCCTCCAACATTCGACTAAATCTGTTCGCCTATCACTTCCTTTAACCTTTTACTGCGCCCGCTGACAAGCCGCGCACGATA
>DASQUN010000635.1:0-3649 GCA_035641275.1 Candidatus Udaeobacter sp.
CTTTGGCTTTCGGTTTTTTTGCTTGCATGTTCAGGTTTCGGCGACACCATCAGCGCCGTTCTTCGCGCGACGATCAATCAGCTCAGCACGTCAGACGAACTGCGAGGCCGCATGGCATCGATCAACAGCATTTTTACGAACAGCGGGCCGCAACTGGGTCAATTCGAGGCCGGACTTGTCGCCTCGTTTCTCGGAGCCGAATTGTCGGCGATCACGGGGGGCGTGATCATATTACTAATTGTTGCTGTACTAGTGGTTGGCTTCCCTCATGTTCGTCGGTTCGAGATCAGCGAGCGGCCCATAGAAGGAACCTAGGTTAACGTCGCGGCCGCTCCGTTGCGCTGTAAGACAAATCTAAGACCGCAGGCGGGTGCTGATCCGAAAAAGCAAAAAAGTGTCGCGCGACTATGGCGGCTGATAAAAGAGCCGTCAAGAGCCGCTCGGTGTCCTTTCCGGGTCTCGACTTGAACCGTCCCCCGTTCCCTGGCGCCGGATAACGTTCATGGCGAGGGAAATTATCGAGCCGACATCGCTCAACGTTGCGGGAAGAATCATCGTGTTGCCTTCCTGGGCGAGCTTGCCGAATTGGATCAGATAATTGTCGGCAACGCGCAGTTGTACCGCCTCGAAACCGCCGGGCTGCTGAATAGCTTCGGCGACTTTGCGAATACCGTTCGCCGTGGCATCGGCAATGGCGAGAATGGCCGCGGCTTGCCCTTCCGCTTCGTTTATCTGTTGTTGTTTCTTTCCCTCGGACGCTTTGATGACCTGCTGCTTTTCGCCTTCCGCGCTGTTGATGGCGGCGTCTCGTTGGCCCTCCGACGTCAGAATCAGGGCCCGTTTCTCGCGCTCCGCGCGCATCTGCTTTTCCATGGCCGCGAGAATATCTTGAGGCGGCGTGATATTCTTGATCTCATAGCGCATGACCTTAATGCCCCAAGGTTCCGAAGCCTTGTCCAGCTCGCTGACCACCTGGATATTGATATTGGTCCGTTCTTCAAAGGTCCGATCCAACTCGATCTTGCCAACTTCACTTCGCAGCGTGGTTTGAGCCAGTTGGGTGATTCCAAAGATATAGTCGCCAATTCCATATGAAGCCCGCTCCGGATTAAGGACCTTCAGGTAAAGCACGCCGTCCACGGAAACCTGGACGTTATCCCTGGTAATACAAATCTGCGGCGGTATGTCGATGGCCTGTTCTTTGAGGGAATGCCTGTAACGAACCACATCAAGGAAAGGCACCAAGATGTGAAACCCCGCACTCAACGTGCCGCTGTATTTTCCCAACCGTTCCACGACGTAGGCGCTCTGTTGGGGAACTACAACGGCGGTCTTCGCGACGACAATAATAATCAACAAGGCCAACACGAGGACGACGATCAATCCACCCATGACTGTCTCCAATTCAAGTTTGTTCGCTGCGGACGAAGATTGTTAAACCGTCAACCCGCTCTACTTTACAGCGCTCACCGCGGAGGAGAGGTTTTTCGCCAACGTTACGAGCATTCCAGGGGGTGCCCCGCAGTTCCGCTTTGCCGATCGAGTTTCGAGGGATCTCTTCGGTGGCAACGGCTGATTCTCCGACAAGGCTGTCGATGTGTTCCCGTCCCTCGCCCCGGGTCAGGTTCAGGAGCTTCTCACGAAACAACAATAGCGTCAGGACGGAAAGAACGGAAAACAAGATGAACTGAAACCACAAAGGCCCCGCCGCGTTCAAGCCGGCGAGTACGCCGACGACAACTGCGCCTATACCAAAAAAGATGAAGTAAAAGCCACCGGGTGTGACGATCTCGGTCGCGAGAAGCAGAAAGCCTAGAAGAATCCAGATCCACCATTCCATATGCCGCACCGAATTTTGGTCGCTGACACTAGCCGAGACGAGCAATTTTTTCAAGCCTTAGCCAATGGGTCATATCCTGACCCACTTACCGCAAGGGGAGTCTCACAAACTTCTTCTGAATGCCGAAGATGTTAATGAACTCGCCAAACACGCGCTCGCTCAATTGCTGCAGCCGAGGGATATAGCTAGGTGTTTCCATGTGGATTCGATCAGGATCGACTTTTCCTTGAAGATCGGCGATTTCCTTCCGGTTGCCGGGCACTCGCAGCCAACGGTGGATCATCCACTGGTCTACTTCGAGATGGAACTGAAGTGCATAGACGTTGGTGTCGTAACGGAAAGCCTGGTTGGCACAAAGAGCGGAAGAGGCCAGGTGAACGGCACTATGGGGAATGTCGAACGTATCTCCATGCCACTGAAATATTTTCTCCGTCTCACGAAACTGGGCCAGTAGAGGATCACGGTCTGCCTCTTCCGTGGGGTTGACGTCATACCAGCCAATTTCTTTCTCTTGATTTGGGTACACGTCGGCACCGAGAGTTTTGGCGATCAATTGAGCGCCGAGACAAATCCCCAATATGGGAAGATTCCTTTGCATGGCTTCTTCGATCAATCTTAGCTCCGTCGTCAGGTGGGGAAATTGATCCGCATGGTTGACACTCATCGGTCCACCCAAAACCACTAGGCCCTGGTAGCCATCCAAGCTGGGTTGGACTTCCGGAAATCGTGCGAAATTTACATAACGTATGCGGAATGCGGCACGCTTCAACAATGGATTAAGAGTGCCGAGGATCTCGTGCGGGACATGTTGGCAGACGAGAAGCCGTTTCATGATTCAGAAGGGATGTTTCTGGAATATCTTTCGATGATTTCTATCTGCAGCTGATTATAACCATCTGCACGAATGATTTGAACCGGGTTGTAGCCTCCCTAGTCGCGGAAAATCTTGTTTTTTCTGCTGGGCGTCGCGCAGTCTGTGAACCTAATTTGTGCGGCGATCACTGGCGAGAAGCGCCAGCAATTGATAAATGTAAAAGAACGGCACTATGAAAAACCGCGACCTCGCAGCCGCATGGGCCTACCATGACGGAACCAGACATTCGTACCAAAGCATTCGGGCGAACCGGCACTATCTGGACTGGGAGAACCAACCGATTCCTTTCAAGATTTACGCCGAATTGGAGCCTATTCCTTTACCCCAGCGCCTGTCCTCTGCGGGGATGAGCGGGCTTGAAGCCATCTCCGTGCCGCACACTCCTGCAGAAGGTCAAGTTATTCCCTCCATTCAAACTTTAGCGGAAATCCTCTATCTGTCGGCGGGTATTACCAAACGTCGGAGCTATCCCGGTGGAGAGATGCTCTTTCGTGCCGCGGCATGCACCGGTGCTCTCTACCACATCGATTTGTATCTGGTTTGCGGCTCCCTGCCGGATTTAGAAGCAGGAGTCTATCACTTCAGCCCGCAGGACTTTGCTCTGCGGCGATTACGCGAGGGCGATTACCGTGCGGTCGTGGTTCATGCGAGCGGTGAAGAAACGTCGATTGCGCATGCGCCGTGCGTGATCGTTTGCGCTTCAACGTTTTGGCGAAACGCCTGGAAATACCAGGCCCGTGCCTATCGGCACTGCTACTGGGACAATGGAACTATTTTGGCAAATCTTTTGGCCGCCACAGCCGCACGAAAATTACCGGCCAACGTAGTTATTGGATTCGAAGATGCCACAATTCATCAACTCCTGGGGTTAGAAAACAAACGCGAGGCGCCGCTTTCCCTCGTAGCTCTGGGCCACGCGCACTCTCAAGCAGTAG
>DASQUN010000636.1:0-3672 GCA_035641275.1 Candidatus Udaeobacter sp.
CCTGGCCCGTCTGAGCGTTCGGGAAAAATCTTATGAAAGTCGCGTCCCGATAGCGCCGTCTGATTGGGAATTCGCCTCGTGGGAAAAAGACCCAACGACGGGTAAACAACGGCTCCACCGCAGCAGAAAAGATCTCTATCTTCGCACTGGCTTCAAGCCAGGTCATATTTACGAGTTCATTTATCCCGCGAAAAATCCCTTGGTTCTGGGGCTGGGTTTCGCGATCGTGCGAGATTTTGTTTCGTTCTTGCGTTACCAAACGAAAGATAGGGTTGGACGACCTAATCCGCTAGTGTTAGGCCAAACGGCCCGCCTGAGTTACGCCTACGGCTGGGGCCGCTCTCAAAGCGGGAGGTTTCTCAGAGATTTTGTTTATCACGGTTTCAACGAAGACGAGTTCCATCGGAAAGTTTTCGACGCCATTGCCCCTCACGTGGCTGGCGGAGGCAGGCTGTTTTTCAATTATGAATTCGCGCGCCCGGTTACTTCTTCCCAACAACACACCAACCAGCTCGATCCTGAGCTTTTCCCCCACGCGTATAATGTAATTAAGGATGCGCAAACGGGACGGCGCGACGGAATTCTCAAGCGCCGAAAAACCGACCCTTACATTTTGCACACGCAGACTTCGACGGAGTATTGGCAGAAACGCGGATGTTTGGCTCACACGGATGGAAGGGGACGAGACCTGGTCATTCCCGATAAGGTCCGGATTTATGTCATCGCCAGCGCCCAACACAACAGTCCATTCGGTTCGGAGCCGGCGAAAGACCAGACGCGGCTGCTCGTCAATCCATTGCCTGCCGGCGATGTGCTGCGCGCGCTCATGGTTGCAATGGACTTGTGGGTTACCCAAGGCATTCTACCGCCGCCGAGTCGTTATCCGCTGGTGCACGACGGGACGTTGGTTCGGCCAAACCAACGCAGCACAGGCTTCCCAAAAATCTCCGGCGTCCGTTACCCGGCTCTGCACAACCGCCAATTGTTCCTGGATTACGGCCCCAAGATTCATCGCGGCGTCATAAGCGTCCATCCGCCCAGGCAGATAGGTAACGGCGGCTACACCATACTGGTTCCCAAGCTCGATGCGGACGGCAATGAGATCGCAGGCATTCGCTTGCCCGCGATCCAGATTCCTCGCGGCACTTACACCGGTTGGAACTTGCAGCGACGTGGCTTGGCGGAGGATGAGTTGAGCGGCTTGCTCGGTTCTTACATTCCGTTCGCGAAAACACGGGACGAGTGCTATAGGAATCGAGACCCGCGCCCCTCCCTTCAAGAGCGTTACAAGAACAAGGCAGATTACGTGCGGCAGGTATCCCACGCAGCGCGCATCCTCGTGGAACAGAGATACTTGTTGCGGGAAGATGCTGAACGCATGGTCAATGAGGCAAAGAAACTAAGAATGCGCTGATGCGCGCTCAAATCCACGAGGGAGGAGATCGTGATCGAGCGCGAACGCAAATCACCCTAGCCCATCGACGGTGGGAATCGCTGCTCGACACGCCCTGCCGTCCAAATACAAGCCACGATTTCGATTTGAACAACGAGATGTTTGAGGGCGCAATGCCAACTTTCACGACTTTGGGACGAGAATCGATGCTGCTGGTTCTCACTTTGGCAGCCGGCAGCGTCGATGCGATCAGCTACCTGGGACTGGGGCATGTGTTCACGGCGATGATGACCGGGAACATTGTTTTGCTTGGATTGGCCGTCGCCCAGGGAGAGGTGCTGGCGGGATTGAGATCCATCGTCGCCTTGATCGGCTTCGCTCTTGGCGTTTTTGTCGGCGCAGTCATTGTCGAGCGCGAGTCGAAACAAACGGACTGGCCTCCTCCGATAACCGCCGCGCTTGCTCTCGAGACGGCCCTCATCGCGATCTTCGCTGCAACCTATTACTTAACCGGAACCGGGGGCGGCGCTGGCATCACTAATCTCCTGATTGTTCTGTTGGCGCTTGCGATGGGGACTCAGTCCGCCGCGGTCCGCCGTCTTGGTGTTCCGGGCATCGCTACGACTTACATCACCGGAACGTTAACCAGTTTGATGGTCGACCTTCTAGGCTGGCTCCGTTCGATCGCCGCCCCGCTACCCACCCCCAAGCCCGCTGAACGTGGTTCCGTTGGACGACGATCGACTTCAATGCCTTGGGAACAGCGTGTCGGTTTGCTGGCGGGCGTGGTTAGCCTTTACTGTCTTGGAGCCCTGGCGGGCGGCATTCTAGAAGAACATTCGTCGCGGCTGGCCGGCTTTTTGCCGTTGGCCGCCTTGCTGCTGGTCGTGCTGAATGCACTGATTCGGCATTACAGCTCAAGCGATTTTCGATCTTAGATCTTGGCTGAAACTCTACTCGCTTCTTCCCTTCGATTCCTTGTCCTGCGACTCGTTCTTCAAGCTTGAACCCCTATCGCTGTTCGTAGAGCCTTTTGATGAAGCCGCTTTTGTCCAGCTCAGCGATAAGACTCGGGTCCATAAATTCTTCGGGCTTTTTATTGCGGATCTCTGGTCTGGTCTGAGCGACATAATCGTAAGTAGCCTCGAGTCCCTTCATGATCGGATAGGGCGTGGAAATAAAATCCTCCTTGAAGATCGCGTAGGATCCCTCCAGGAGTTCCTGATCGGTCGTTCTGAGATATTTGCTGAGAACTTTGATGCTGAAATCCTTGTGCGATTTAAGATAAGCGATGCCTTCGACATGGGATTTGAGCATGCGCATTACCGTATCGCGATCTTCCTGTACGGTCTTGCGCCGGGTCACCACTGACATCGAAGGATAGACCACCTCTTTTCTGGCGTCCCAAAGAACTCGATAGCCCATTCGCTGCGCCTGGACATCCGTGGGATAGGAAAGGTCCGCGGCATCCACCCGCCCCGACACCAACGCCTGAAGGCGCTCCTGCGGCGTGCCGATCGAGAGCCAAATGACGTCCCGCAGAGGGTCCATGCCGTTCTTACGGATGATATACTTAAACAGAAAATCGCCTAGAGAGCCTAAGCTTGAGGTCGCAATCCTCTTTCCCTTGATATCTTCGGGTCTTTGAATTTCCTGCTTGACTAGCAGTTTGCTCTGAACGCCGGGGACCGTATGAGCGATATTTACCAGGTCAGCGCCACCAAGATTGGCGAGCATCACCTGCGGAACCGCAACCGGCGCGGCAAAGAGGCTGCCACCGAGAATCGCCGTCGACGTTTGGCCCGAGCCTTTAACTAGGATTAACTCGACATCGAGTCCGTTCTTATCATAAATCTTCGCGTCTTTAGCGATCCAGGGAATCCAATTGGACGCAGACAACGATGTTACGCCCCAATGGATCTTTTTGAGCGGCTTGCTCTGCGCGTGTGCGATTGCACATGACATTGCAGATCCGATGATTAAAGAAACAAATAAAGCCTGACGTGACCCCGTTGGTCTCATAAATTTTCCCTGTCCTCTAGTGCCAAAGTTTTTCATCATCGGCTAAAAATGCGGTTTGTCTCCGTCTCTCCCTGTATGCTTGTCTAAATTAACGCCGCCCGACTAGCGCCTTGGTAAAACCGCTTTCCTCAATCTTTTTGAGAAAGCTCATGTCATAAAATTCTTCCGGACTCGCTGCCGCCGCCTTCGGCTGTTTCGGAGCCAGAAACTGCAACACGGCGCGCACACCTTGAGGGCTGGCATAAGGCATCTGCGGC
>DASQUN010000637.1:0-5275 GCA_035641275.1 Candidatus Udaeobacter sp.
ACGACTCGATGCGTACGGATCCCGGCGTTCATCAATGGTGTCATTGATGAGCAAGAACTTCCTGCCGGTATCCGTCATAAACTGCCACATGCCAACGGCACCCGCAGCGGAACGAGCCCTGACATTGAAAGACGACTCGACCAAGGGCAAGTAAGCCAATGCCGGCGGAAGCCCCTCTTCACGAAATATTTTCTGCATCTGCGACAGGTACCGGCCCGCCATTTTGAGGCCGGAATGAAACTGCTCCTTGGCACCTCGTTGGCTCCTAACCCGGCCGTCCTCGTTTAACTCGTAATCCGCGACGATTCTTGCTTGCTCTCTGTCAATGATGACACGGCCGGTATCGTTTTCTGGAACGCGCAACACGCTATAAATTTTGCCTGGATCCATGGGATCGAAGAATACCACTTCGTTCGAACCGAATCGGGTGAAGATCTGCTTCCAGAATTCCACCGCCTCTTCAAGGCCAGAGAGAACTGGAAACACGCTCTCCTTGGCGAATGAAAGCTGACGAAATGGGGCGAGAGAGACAACAATAAAGAAAAAAAAGCTAGCTGCCAGCCGACACTGAACCAAAGGGGTCATAGTTCACTCAAAAATTGACCCATCGTAACAAAAGGGATATTGTCAGTCAAAATCCTCATCCGAGAAATCGTTGCTTCGAGTATACCACTCTTGCCTTCCCTGTGGTCTGGTTGCCTTGACCCTGTTGCTTGCAGCTTGTCGCTTCTCTCCGATATCCGATCCTGGGCCCGGCTATCTGGTCGTGGGAATTGAGAGTAGTCCGCTTCAGCTCGATCCTCGTTACGCGACGGATGCCAATTCGGTTCGAATCGCCGGTCTAATCTACAACTCACTGTTACGGGCGGACGAAAAATCCCGTTTGCAACCGGAACTGGCCGAAAGCTGGCGAATGGCCGATGCTCGAACCTACGTTTTCGATCTGCGCAAAGATGCTAAATTTCACAACGGTAAGCCGCTCACCGCGGATGACGTCATCTACACTTATCAAAGTATATTGCTGGCCAAAAATCGGTCGCCCAAGAGGGCACTCCTCAAACCGCTTCAGGGAGTTGACTCAGCGGGTCGTTATCAAGTGCGGTTCCGCTTGTCAGTGCCGCACGCGCCGTTTGTAGATCAGTTCACATTAGGTATTGTAGCGGCGCCTTCCCAACGAGATGTGCCGTTATCCGGGAGCCCGCCTCCCGGCTCCGGACCATTTATCTTGGAATCCGTTAAACCGGGAGAAACCATAACTCTCAAGGCCAATCCATCCTACTGGGAAGGAAAACCACGCGTCGCGGGACTTACTTTTAAGATCGTCCCGGACGCGATGGTCCGTGCACTCGAGTTTAAAAAGGGATCGGTTCACTTTCTGCAAAATGACATCGAACCTGACATGCTTCCCTGGTTGAACAAAAACACAGATGCCCGCATCGGAGCCCATCAAGGCACCACGTTTCAATATATTGGCATCAACCTGACTCACCCTATTCTGAAGCACCGCAAAGTACGGTTGGCTCTCGCATACGCGGTCGATCGAGAGCGCATGATTCGCCATCTCTTAAAGGATTTGGCGACACCGGCAACGGGACTGCTTTCGCCGCTCAATTGGGCTTATGAGCCAGCGGTCGGACAATGGCCCTATGAGCCCGAAACGGCCAAACGACTCCTGGATGAGGCTGGTTACCCGGACCCGGACGGCAATGGTCCGTCGCCTCGCTTTCGTCTCTCGTTCAAAACGACCAATATAGACCTACGAAGACGAATCGCCGAGGCGTTGAAAGATCAACTTCACAAGGTCGGGATCGAGCTAGAAGTCCGTACTTACGAATGGGGGACCTTCTACAGCGATGTCAAGAAAGGCAATTTCCATCTTTATTCCCTCGCCTGGGTTGGCGTGATGGATCCAGATGTTTATTATCAGATTTTTCATTCCGCCAGCGTCCCGCCGGACGGTGATAACCGTGGCCGCTATAGCAATCAGCAATTGGATAGCCTATTGGAAAAGGGCCGAGCAACGACCGACCAGGCAGAACGAAAGCTTATTTACAGTCAGGTGCAAAAGATCCTGGCCGACGATCTCCCCTACATCCCTTTGTGGTGGTGGAAGAATGTCGTTGTGCAACCCCGTTCAATTGACGGATTTGTTCCCTATCCAGACGGTGATCTCACCTCACTAAAGAGAATCTCGTTGCGATCTCAATTACCGACGACGTGAAACTGTACCTTGTTCAGCGCCTGCTGCTACTTACGCCGACACTGCTCGGCGCGATTACTCTGGTCTTCTTCTTGATTCATCTCATACCCGGCGATCCGGTTGAAGTCATGCTTGGTGAGACCGCCACGTCTGCTGACAAGGCGGAACTCCGGAGCGCGTTAGGCCTAGACCGGCCCATGATCGCCCAGTATGGAGACTTCGTTATGGGTCTAGTGCGCGGGGACCTCGGACAATCTCTATATGAGCAGGCCAGGGTCGCTGATCTCATCCGGACGCGCATGCCGGCCACACTCGAGCTTACTTTTTGCGCTATGGCGATTGGAATGATCCTGTCTTTCCCTTTTGCGATTCTTGCCGCTCTGAACAAAGATGGTTGGTTCGACCGCTTTGCCTTGCTTTTTTCTCTTTTCGGACTGTCAATGCCTAATTTTTGGTTTGGCCCTTTGCTGATGATTGTTTTCGCCATTCAGCTTGGGTGGCTACCGGTTTCAGGACGCGGCGGAATCGTTCATCTATTTCTTCCATCGCTTACCCTCGGTATGGGCATGGCTGCGATTCTAACTCGCATCTTGCGGTCAAGCCTGCTTCGCGTGAGCCACGAGGATTACGTGCAAACGGCGCGTGCCAAAGGGTTGAGCGAAAAACGAGTTTGGCTGAAACATACGCTTCGGAATGCCCTGCTTTCGGTCATCACGATCATGAGCCTCCAGTTCGGCGGCCTACTTGCCGGGTCGATCATCACGGAAACGATTTTCAGTTGGCCCGGTATCGGGCGGCTGACCGTGCAGGCGATCCAGACGCGAGACTATCCTTTGGTTCAGGGTTGTGTCCTGATCATCGCCCTTGCCTATCTGTTGGTGAATTTCTTCACGGATATTCTCTATCATCTCGTCGATCCGAGAATCACGTATGGTCACTAAGTACTGGTTCTATACCGGTTCCCTGATCCTCGTGCTTCTCACGGCGTCTGCCTTGGTGGCTCCTGTCATCACGCCGCACGATCCGACGCGACAGAATCTCGATCAGGATCTGCTCGGTTATTCGAGCGACCATCCTTTGGGTACCGACAAGTTGGGCCGTGACATATTGAGTCGAATTCTTTACGGCGGGCGAGTTTCACTTCTTGTGGGCCTTACAACCGTTGCGATTTCCCTGTCGCTCGGACTGGGGATTGGCTCGTTGTCGGGCTACTTGGGTGGATGGGTAGACCAATTGCTAATGCGTCTGGTCGACGTGCTTTTGGCCTTTCCCGGCATTTTACTTGCCATTGCCTTTACCGCCGTGCTGGGGCCCGGCCTCGATCATGTGATTCTAGCACTCTGCCTGATCGGTTGGACCGGATACGCACGACTGGTTCGCGGGGAGATTTTGGCGCTCAAAGAGAAAGAGTTCGTGCAAGCGGCACAGGCACTCGGCGGCAGTCCGTCTCGTGTCATCCGCGCCCACTTGTTACCAAACCTTCTGCCGCCTTTGCTCATCCAAGCTACGTTTGGCATGGCGGCGGCGATTATCGCCGAAGGGAGCTTGAGTTTCTTGGGACTCGGTGTCGAACCGCCAACACCTTCCTGGGGCTCCATGCTTAACGAGGGGAGGCAATTCTTGCTCGTGGCGCCCCATTTAACGACCTATCCAGGGTTAGCCATCATGATGACCATTCTGGGGCTGAATCTCGTCGGCGATGCGCTGCAGGATCGGCTGGAAACAAGCGGGCGATAGATCGAATTGAGACGAATATACCCCATTGGCAAGTTCCCACAGGAAACTCTCGCCGTCAGCGACATGCGTTGCGACAGCAGCGGCGGAATGTTAAGTAACAGCAAAAGAGGAGGGTGAAGGCGAGAATCTGGACCGACTTTTTCAATAGCCGCGTTCATGCCGCCGCCCATGACATTACACACGACAGAGAGTCCGAAAGAGCAAAAGAACGGATGAGACAACACCTGGAAACGTTAGAGAAAGAAATGGCGGGAAAAAGATTTATCCTTGGCACTATTCGTTAGCGGACGTCACATATATCCCGTTCTATGTCCGGCGCCATAGATATGGCTTGGCGATTGACGATCGTCTCCCTAATCTGAAACGTTTGGGGTGAAGAGCTCGTCAACCGCCCGGCCGTCGCCTCCACGTTGTAGCTTGTCGTGGACGAGCATTGAGTTCATTGGATCTGAGATCGCGGAGTGTACCAGTGAAACCGCTGCTCATTAGACCTCAAGAGCTCCAAGGCGTAATTGGCATGCAGGCGGCCATCGAGGCCGTGCGGACTGGATTCCGCGAGTGGGGAGAGAACCCGCAACTCAACGCCCCCAGGCGGAGGATTCATATTCCGACGGGTGTGCGCGTGAGTGTCCATCAGGGAGGCGTGCCGGCGGCCAAAGCTAGCGGGCTGATGACCCATTGCGAATGGGTCAGGCCCCTGACCGAGCACCAAGAATATTCTCGCCTCAACCATCCTGTCATTGTCCTCTATGACTCCGCCGAGGGCGAGCTCAAGGCTATTATCATCGGCGAAATCACTTGTTCAGAGCTGCCGAACAATATCGCCGTTACAGGCCTGCGCACGGCGGCGACGAGCGCCGTGGGCACCGATTTACTGGCCCGTCCCGACGCCGAGAAACTCGGCATTCTCGGCTCCGCGGGCCAAGCGAAGAACCATCTTATCGGGTTAACTAAAGTCCGCCGGATCAAGGACGTGAAAGTGTATAGCCGACGACCCGAGCACTGTAGAAAATTTGCGGACGAAATGGGACGACTGCTGAATATCAACATCGCAGCGGTTTCCTCGGCGCGCGAGGCGGTGCGAGGAAGAGATATTATCTTGTGCGCGACCAACTCCAGTATTCCGGTTTTCGATGGCCATTGGTTGGAACCCGGAATACACGTAACCACGATCGTCGGCAGCAACGTAGGGTTGGTCAAAGGCGGATTTACTCCGGCCAAGCGAAGGGAGATCGACGATACCACATTGGCGCGAAGCCATGTTCTAGGCATTGTCTCCATTGAGCAAGCGGTTCAGGATGAACAGGCAGACATTTACGACCCCGTGCAGCGGGGCGT
>DASQUN010000638.1:0-8873 GCA_035641275.1 Candidatus Udaeobacter sp.
CCCCGCCAGTTCGTTATGGCGCATGCTTACTGGGGGGCAGAGCATGGTCCGGGAGAGACCGAAAGCTTTCTAAAGGAGGCAGGGATTCCTTACCGTCGTATGGAAGACGAGGACAAGCTTATTGAATATGTCGTGGACCGGCTGCAGGAGGGGAAAGTGATCGGGTGGTCGCAGGACCGCTTTGAATGGGGCCCGCGCGCCCTAGGCAACCGTAGTATTTTGGCCGATCCAAGACGAGCGGACATGAAGGACATCGTCAATACCAAGATAAAATTCCGGGAGCCGTTTCGTCCTTTTGCGCCGTCGGTGCTGGCTGAGAAGACAGACGAATTCTTTGTATTACCTGAAGCCGCGCGGCACTATCCCGCCCGGTTCATGCTTTATGTCGTTGACGTGAAAGAAGATAAGCGAGAGATCATTCCTGCCATCACTCACGTGGATGGTACCGGACGCCTCCAGACGGTACGCAAGGATACGAGTCCGAAGTACTATCGCCTGATCGAAACTTTCGCCGAGGCGACCGGTGTTCCCCTGGTTCTCAATACTTCTTTCAACCTCAAAGGGGAGCCGATTGTGAATACTCCGAAGGAGGCTTTTCACACGTTCTCGCAAAGCGGGATGGATGTGTTGGCTGTCGGACAGTATGTCATTGAAAAGAACAACGGAACGATAACCAGGAGGTAATTCCATGCGTTTAACAGAAAGTCTGAGCAGTCGGATGGGCATTGCAGGCGATTTGCTTCTTTTCTTCTGGGAGAGGAAGTGGTGGTGGCTGACACCCATGATTTTTGTGTTATTGCTATTTGGTGGATTGGTAATTTTTGCCCAGAGTTCCGCCGTCGCTCCTTTCATCTACACTCTGTTCTAAGCCAAAAGGGCGGAAAGGGACTCACAGAGACATCGGCGAAAGCGTTCTAAGGAACATATGTCAAAATTTGCCATTCGAGTAGAAGGCTTATCTAAAGAGTACGAGATCATGGTGGGGAAATCTCGCCATGACACTTTGCGCGATCAGATCTCGGCAAGTTTCAGTTTGCTGTTCCATCGGAACGGCCACTCTCGCGGCCAAAGAGAAAGTTTTTGGGCGCTAAAAGATATCTCTCTTGAAATCGAGCCGGGCGAGGTTATCGGAGTCATTGGACCCAACGGCGCCGGAAAAAGCACGCTGCTCAAAATATTGTCCCGGATTACGGTACCAACTGCAGGCTTTGCTGAAATTCGCGGCCGGGTCGGCTCGCTGTTGGAGGTCGGCACGGGTTTTCATCCGGAGCTAACCGGACGGGAAAATATTTACTTGAACGGTGCCATCTTGGGCATGAAGAAAACAGAGATCCACCAGAAATTCGATGAGATCATTGCCTTCGCGGAGGTTGAAAAGTTCCTCGACACGCCGGTAAAACGCTACTCCAGCGGGATGTACATCCGCTTAGCGTTCGCCGTCGCCGCTCACCTCGAGCCTGAGATACTTCTCGTTGATGAGGTTTTGGCGGTGGGCGACACTGTGTTTCAGAAAAAATGTCTTGGAAAAATGGGAGATGTAGCTAGAGAAGGACGAACAGTTTTGTTTGTCAGCCACAACATGGCTGCAATAGAACATCTCTGTCACAAAGGCATTGTGCTCCGCGACGGGGGGATGGTCTTTAATGGCAATTCAAAGGAGGCCATCGATTACTATCTGCACAGCTGTTCTGAGCAGCGGTCGGCGTTGAACTCCCATGTAATCGATTTAACGGCCGCTCCCAGCAGGCCGCCTAAGTACCGGCCTTTGTTAAAACGGCTGGAACTTTTTACCGACGGCGACAGAGCTTTGAATGGAAGTATGAAGATCGCTGCTTCGCTAAAAGCCTACGTGCACTTCAAGTTAGAAAGCCGCACGTCGGACTTTGACATCTGCCTGCGATTCGATAACCTTCTAGGGCAACCCATTTTTAACGCGCACACGCTTTTTCAACCGGACCGTCCGCACGGAGAATGGGTAGGCGACCAGACAGTGGTTTGCGAGATCCCCAGCCTCACCCTGGCCCCCGGGGAGTATAAAATTCTCGTCGGGCTTATTGTCCGAGACATCGGGGTGGATGTAGTCGAGGACGCGGTCCGTATTAACGTTATTGAGTCCGATTACTACGGGACCGGAAAGGTGCCGTGGAACGGATTCATCGTTCTCAAGCACCACTGGTACATGGATCAGAACGGCACATCGGACGAGAGGGTTTCAAGTTCCACGTTTCAAGTATCGAGTTCCAAGCCGCAAGCCGAGACCGGAAACTAGAAACAGTCGAATTCGTCTTCGCGGTTGGTGGTCGTGCTCGTGCGGATTCCATGGTCACTTTTCGCCAGCACGATCACGGCGTTCCTGCACCTCGGTAGGGGCAGCGGCCGATCCTGTCTACACTTCGCCCGGTCGTTATCATCAACGTCTCCATGGAGGATTGGAAAAATGAAGGATTCGGTTTTATCCGAAGTGAAGCTAATCGCTACTAACTATCTACAAACTTTCGAGCTGCTCTTGCATCAAATCGACATGAATGCGCTAGAACGAATCGTTCAGCACTTGCGAAACGCGCGTGACAGCGGCGCGACGATATACGTTGCAGGCAATGGCGGCAGCGCAGCAACGGCTTCGCATTGGGCCAACGATCTGGGAAAGGCAACTAAAGCGGCGGGGCGGGCACCGATGCGCGTGATGAGCCTGAGCGATAATATTTCATGGCTGACCGCACTGGCGAATGACGAGGGATACGAGCGGGTATTTTCTGGGCAGTTGGAGAACTTTGCTCGAGCCGGCGATGTGTTGATAGTGATCTCCGCCAGCGGAAACTCGCCGAACTTGATACGGGCCGTCGAACTGGCCCGGAGACTGGGTGTCGTAACGATTGGCTTTCTTGGATTTGACGGTGGCGCGCTAAAAAATAGAGTCGATGAATATCTATGGCTCCACACTGAGAAAGGCGCTTATGGACTGGTTGAGAGTGGCCACGCGCTTATCTGTCATATTCTGACGGATTGCCTCGCACTGGAACGCGTAGAGACAAGGGTCAACAGTAAGGATGACGAACACACGTATGCAAGGCGAGTAATTGATTAGAGGGTTGCGTCCGGATAGTCGTGACGGTAGCGCGCCGGAATCCAGACCTCCGCTACACGTTCAGCTCAACTCGAGGAGGAAAAATGGTTGAAAAGGCGGTTAAAAAAGCAATCGGGGGTGTAATCCGCAAGGCGCGGAACTATATCAGACGGCTGGAGCAAGACTCCAATGGAACTCCAATCGAAAGCCAAAACGGCGATAACAATCAAGGTGAGTTCGCGTATCTCTGGTTAAATTCAATGTTGACAAAATTAGCCGCCGAGCCGGGCTGCGCTGCGCGACCCTTTTATACATGGGGCGTCTTGCAGGGAGCTCATCTTGCAGCGGCGATTGGGGTCAACCGCATATCCGTGGTCGAGTTTGGCGTTGCGGGTGGCAACGGGCTAGTTTCACTAGAGCAGGTCGCTGGGAGAGTCGAACAGATTTTCGGCATTACAATTGATGTCTATGGCTTCGATACCGGCGCCGGTCTGCCAAAGCCGCTCGACTACCGCGATTGCCCAAATTTGTGGTCGCCCGGATATTACGCCATGGACAAGGAAAAGCTCCAGAGCCGCTTACAAAGGGCTCAGCTGGTTTTGGGTTTGGTGGAAGACACCGTTCCGAAGTTTATTGAATCTAAGCCTTCGCCCGTTGCTTTTGTTTCCTTTGATCTAGACTACTACAGTTCGACGATGCAGGCGTTTCGACTGTTGGACGCCGACGGAGACTTGCTCCTGCCAAGAATCCATTGCTACTTCGATGATATCACTGGTTTCACATATTCTGACTACACCGGGGAGCGTCTGGCCATCGCGGAGTTTAACGCCGCCCATCCGATGAGAAAGATTTCACCTATTTACGGCTTGAAACATTTCCTACCGGCACCTCATGCCGACTCGTGGTGGCCCGAGATGTTTTTCATGGCTCATATCTTCGATCACAAATGGTACAACAGAAACGATGGGTTGGTAAAACGCGTAGTTGGCGGTTTGACAGAGCTCAGAGATTGACACTGCGCGCGCTCACGACATAGGTACTTCACACCAAGAGAGAAGAAGAATGAAGACAGTTCGAGTAGGAGTTATTGGCTGCGGCGAAGTCGCCGAGTATCAACATTTTCCACTGATTCAAGGTGATCGGCGGAGAGAGGAGGAGCAAGAGCGCCCGGTCAGCAAGGGTATAGTCGAGACCGGCCGCCGGCTTGCACGGCGTCTTTTAGTTAAAGATCGGCCGAATCCAGAAACGCCGGCTAAACGCATTGAAGGCGCAGAGATTATCGCGGTCTCCGACATCAACGAGAGACGCGTCTCGGCCGCACGCAAGAACTTCGGCATTCCGCACAGCTATGCGGACTATCGGGAACTTCTCGCCAGAGGTGATATAGACGCAGTATTGATTTGCACCCCTCCTTCTTTTCATCCGGAGATTGCTATAGAGGCTGCTCGTCATGGCAAACATATTTTTTGTGAAAAGCCTTTGGCAATGACTTCAGAGCTGTGCAGCCGGATGATTCAAGCGGCCGATGAGGCAGAAGTGGTTCTGCAGGTAGGATATGTTTTACGTTTTTCTGAAGAGCGTCGGAGAATACGTGAGGCTATTCTGAATGATGAGATCGGAAGACCCATTTTTTGGCGGGAAGTTTACAACGCGTGGGCTGGGGGCCCAAGCTGGAACGTTGACCACGAGTCAGGCGGCGGTCCCCTGTGGGAGAATTCCCACAGCCTCGATTTTTTGCGCAGTATATTCGGTGAGCCTGAAGTCGTGTTCGGAATGGGTGGGCGATGTAAGCCCGATAAGACCTCGGCCGCAGATACAATCGCCGTGTCGCTGATCTTTCCTGCCGGCGATAAAGCTTTGTTTACCGATTCGTACGGACTAAGCGGCTTTGGGTGGGACGAATGGCTTGGCAAGACTTGTAGACGAAACTTTCTTCAGATCGACGTCCTTGGTCCCAAAGGTTTTATTCAGTTTCCCGACGCCGATCTCTCACAAACGCTTACCATTTGCACCTACGGGAATCCCGAACATCGATTCGAAAAGATTCCCTGGAGCACCCCTACCGGTGGAGAGGGATATCAAAACGAGTTAGAGCATTTTTTCGACTGCGTGCGAGAAGGTAAACCATCCCTTATGCCCGGCGAAGAAGGGCTCAGAACGATCCAACTGGTCGAGACTGTCTATCATTCGATGCGAACGGGCGAGGTCTGTAAGTTTGGGCCCTTAGCGTGAATGGTTTCTGACGCAGCTGACTTGGAGGTGGCAGTAATTTCGGTGAACGAACCAGAGGACTACACGCAGCGGTTCGCCCCATGTCCACTTTTTGCTCCGTGGCTGGGACATCCAGATTTTCAAATAGCGTACGAACGCATGCCCGATAACGATTGAGATGCCTGCTCGCAGTGAAGAAAGTATTGCCTGCGAAATGTTGTTTAATCCTGATTATGGGAGTGGCGGGGTCGGGAAAGACCACTCTGGCGAAAGCAATACTGCGGCATCTATCGGCCGTCTACCTAGACAACAATCATATCGTTGACTCCTTTTTCCCTGATACCAGGAGCGGCCGACGGTATGAAAAGTTGCGGCCGAATTTCTATCAGGCGCTTTACACCATTGCCGAAGAGAACTTAAAGGTGGGAAATTCGGTCCTTTTAGACGTTCCCCATGTCAAAGAGATCCAGGATGCTCGATGGCGGCGTTTCATCGAGCGCTTGGCCGCGCGGACAGAGTCGAAAATAATTGTCATACGGTGTTTTTGTTCCGAAAGAGCATTGTATTCGCGGATCCGTTCAAGGAACGAAAAGAGAGATCGGTTGAAGCTCGAGCAGTGGAAGAAATTCTTGACGACACAGCGGATCGATGTTGCCATACCTTTTCCTCACCTGGATATAGACACGGAGAATAATCTGCCAGAAAACGTCAGTGCCGCGATTCGCTATATCCAAAAGTAGTTAAGCAGTCTGCTCTTAGCCTCACGAGTAAATTGTCAGCCGCCCCTTTGATCAAGCCTGCTTTCATCCGAACGTGATGGCTAGTGAAAAGAGAACGGCGGCCCGGGTTTTTCTAAGCGATTAACCGACCATGCAAGGCGATCGACCCGTACACCGACAGCATCCTATTCAGGCGGTGATTCTGACTGGCGGACGGGGCAACCGGCTGAAGCCCCTGACCGACACTCGACCCAAGCCGATGGTCGAGATCCTCGGCGCGTCATTTCTGGCGTACCAGATCAAACAACTCCGCGATCAAGGATTCAAAAGAATTCCGTTGCTCTTGGGATATTTGCCGGAAGTTATCCAGGAGTACTTCGACGCTGGTCGCCGCTGGGGCGTTGAAATCGGTTATTCAGTTTCGGCTGCCGATGACGAAAACGCGGGCCGGTTGAAACTCGTCGACTCGCGGCGGGGCCCGTATTTCCTTCAGCTTTACTGCGACAATTGTTGGCCGCCAATGGAAAATTGACACGTTGAGATTCGCGCCGCCGCGGCTCCCGTAGGGATCACCGTAGACGCGAACAAGGATGGGTACATCTATGGAATGAAACAATCACAAGAAAACCGGATGCCTTGTTTGCCGGTCCGAACGGGTCGAGGAGTTTTTAAGCCTGGGGGATACCGCCCTGGCCAATCAATTCTTGCGTGCCGATGAGATTGGCTGTCGCGAGTTCACATATCCTCTGCGCGTTGGTTTTTGTCGCGCCTGCACTCATATCCAGCTCATCGAATCAGTTCCGCCGCGCATGATGTTTGAAAATTATCTTTATATCTCCTCCGCCTCCGATACTCTCAAAAGCCATTTATGGGATCTCAGCGACGTGCTCGTGGGTCGGTATGGGCTTGGTGACGCCGACCTCGTCGTCGATATTGGGTGCAATGACGGTACCTTACTGCAGGGTTTCAAACGCCATGGAGTCCGCACTCTGGGCGTCGATCCGGCCCAGAACCTCGTGAAATTCACGACTGCAAATGGGATCAGCGAACGGTATACCGATTTTTTCACTGCGTCGACGGCGCAGGATATCGTGTCGAAGTGGGGCTCCGCCTCATTGGTAACCGTGACCAATACGTTTCCCCATATTCAGGAGCTAACCGATTTCATCGAAGGGATCCAAATCGTCCTGAAACCCGGGGGCGTTTTGGTCATGGAGATGCACTACCTTTTAGATCTCATCGAGCAGGTGGCTTTCGACACCATCTATCACGAGCATGTCTCGTATTGGGCACTCGGTCCGATGAAACAACTCTTTGAGCGTAACGGCATGACCATTGTCGATGCGGAACGACTGCCCTTGCACCATGGTCAATTGCGCGTTCACGTGCAGCGGCTCGGCGAAGGGCCAGTCTATTGCCGAGTCGATAAGATTCTCAGCGAAGAGAAAGGAGCCCGACTGAATTGCTTTGAAACCTACGTGCATTTCGCTGAGCGAGCGCTGAAGGTCAAGAACGATCTGCATGAAACTCTCATTCTAATGGCGCAACAAGGCAGGCGAGTTGCTGGATATGGCGCGCCCGCCAAAGGGAATACCTTGCTCGGATTTTTAGGGATCGGCCCGGATGTGCTGCGCTATATTGTGGATCGAAACCCGCTCAAACAGGGTCTTTATACTCCAGGGACTCACATCCCAGTTGTGGCGCCCGAACGCTTGCTCGCTGATCAGCCGGATTACGTTTTGTTGCTGGCGTGGAATTTTATCGATGAAATCATCCAGCAACAAGCGGAATACCTGAAACGGGGCGGAAAATTTATGCTACCGGTTCCCGAGGTCAGAATCATTGGCTAAGGCGGTTTCCGGCATGATGCAGCGAGTGAAGGGCGCCTGTAAGTCACTTTTGCTTCGATTCGGATACGAAATCCATCCGGTGAATCAGCCGCCAGTCGAAGACGTCGATTTTAAGGCAGCATTAACGGTAAAGGAATCTCAGTACTATTCCCAATGGTCGGCTCCCTATCCGCTTTTCAGTCCATGGTTGGGACATCCGGATTTCCAATCCGTTTACGAGGGCGCAGAGCCGTACACTGTGGTTTCTCCCGACCGCTGCTACATGCTGATAAGTCTTGCGCGCTACGCCACACAGCTATCGGGAGATTTCGCCGAATGTGGAGTTTTTAGAGGCGGCACCGCGCTTTTCCTGGCCCGTGTCTTAAAAAATAGGCCTGAGAAAAGGCTCTATCTTTTCGACAGTTTCGAGGGATTGCCGAAGATCCATCAGGAAAAAGACCAGTGGTTCTCCGAAGGCCAGTATCGCGCCGATTCTATTGAAGCCGTCGCAGAGTTGTTAAAAGAGTTTCGGAGCATGATTGATATTCGAGGCGGCTGGATTCCCCAAACGTTTCGTGGACTCGAAGATAGGTTCTACGCCTTCGCCCATTTGGATGTAGACCTCTATCAGTCGGCCTTGGATTGTTGCAACTATTTTTACCCTCGTATGGTTCCGGGTGGAGTCTTGTTGTTCGATGAGTACGCCTTCGCGGCGGCTCGGGGAGAGAAAGATGCCGTGGATGAATTTTTTGCCGATAAGCCCGAGTCTCCGATTACGCTCCCGACGGGGCAGGCGATAATTCTGAAGGTGCCATCGGAGGGAAATCACAGAGCACCAATGGCGTAATTTCTCATTGCCCGTCAACAGATCAGAATCTGCTTTTTGTCCAATATGCAACCGGCTCAGCTAAAAACATTGCCTAGGAATGACGCCGAGGAGATGAATGTCTCGGAGACGGCCGCCATCTTCCTTAGGAATCCGCGCATTTGGTCCTGGGTTACGCTATCTTTAGTCTTTGCTCTTAATATCGTTATTGTTTCTTCTGTATT
>DASQUN010000639.1:0-2976 GCA_035641275.1 Candidatus Udaeobacter sp.
TCTGATTGTGCAGTACTCCATCACAGTCCTTATTAGTGACCTCCTTGTTGTTTCATAAAGGCTTCTGAACGCTTGCGGATTTCATCAGGCGACAGATCTTCTTTGTGTGTCGAAATTGTCCACACGTGGCCGAAAGGGTCTTCCAGCGTCCCGGACCGGTCGCCGTAGAACTGGTCCTGCACGGGTCGGAGCGCCTTCGCGCCTGCCGCGACCGCCCGATTGAAACAAGCATCGACGTCTTTGACATAGAGGTGAAGGCTAACGCCTGCTCCTCCAAGCGATTGCGGGCTACGAAAACCCATATCTGGGAACTCGTCCGCCAACATGATGGCTGAACCGTCGATTTCGATTTCCGCATGCCCGACGGTTCCGTTCGGTCCGTCCATCCGCATGCGCTGCGAAGCGCCAAACACTTTCTTGTAGAAATCGATCGCGCGATCAGCCCCTTTTACGATCAGGTAAGGGGTGACGCTATGATATCCATCGGGAATTACTTTCACTGCCATATTGCACCTCCTTCTTTGATCGTAGCTCTGAAAGAAATCCCGCACAATACAGGTAGCGTTAAGAGTTTGTAACAGGGTCAACTGCTGGATCGGCTTCGTGCTATCTCTTGGCTGACATGTTCCGGGCGGATGCCGAGGCCGACGATGCGGGCGGGGATCCTGCGAAGCGATGGAACAGTAGCAAGCAAGCGAACCGCAAGCGGCGGCTTGACTGGTCCGGTCTCACTCAAGACACGCGCGATGATCCTGCGCTGCACCGTCACCTGCAGCCACTGGGTTACTCGCGTGGGGAGCTCGCGCCTTTTCTGGACCTGGCGTAGGTGATCGACCGTGAGCTGTCCTTCCCGCAGAGGTTTGAAGAGAACATTGGCCGCAGCCACGGCATCTTGAATGGCGAGATTAATGCCGACGCCGCCGACGGGGGACATGGCGTGCGCCGCGTCGCCAATGCACAGCAGGCCCGGCCGAAACCACTCTGACAATCGGTCCACACGGACGGTCAAGAGCTTTACATCGTCCCAGGTCCGCAGCTCCCCTACCCGATCTCTCGCGTAAGGCGCGAGTTTCATGATCTCCGCGCGAAAAGCTTCAAATCCTTCGCGGCGCATCTCTTCGAATCGTCCTTTGGCAATGACGTATCCGCACTGCCAATACTCACCACGATTGATGGTGATGAAAATCCTGCCGCTATCAAACCTCCCCATGGTGGCGACCGGGTCCGGTGGACTTCGACTGAGTCGAAACCATAGAACATCCATCGGCGCGCCGAATTCCGTCACTCTCAAACCGGCCTTCTCGCGCACGATCGAATTCCGGCCGTCCGCGCCGACGACGAGATCGGCGCGCGCTTCAACCGCCCCGTTTGGAGTATTTGCGCGAACTCCAATCACGCGCCCGGATTCTTCCATGAGGCCGCTTACCTCGGCCTCCATCCTTAGATCAAAGCCGGGGTAGCGAGCCGCTTGCTCGGCGAGGAAGTTGAGAAAATCCCACTGCGGCATCAACGCGATGAAACGGCAGCGGGTCGGCAGATATCTGAAGTCTGCAATCGTCAGCCCCATTTGGCCGACTTGCGCGTTAAGCTCGTAGACCTCCTGATGCGGCAGCCTGAGAAAGTCCTCGAGCAATCCCAGTTCATCCATTACCTCGAGCGTCGATGGGTGAATCGTATCGCCGCGAAAATCGCGCAGGAAATCCGCATGCTTTTCAAGCACCAAAACTTCGACGCCGGCACGCGCTAGCAGGTAACCGAGCATCATGCCAGCCGGGCCACCCCCTGCGATGCAGCAGCGCACGGAAATCCTCTCAGGCGCCATTTTTCAGTTCACGAGCGCTCCTGGGTTATCAAAAACCAGATGCGAGTAAAAGAGAGGACCAGAGATCGGCACCTGTTTGCTTTCCCTTCCTCACCTGGTGATCTTTCCCGTAGATACCGAACGCGCGACATGTGAAAAGTATCGGCTGCCTTTTAGTTTCTCCCGAGCCGGCATTCTGATTTTAAAGGCTAAACTGCAGCGACTATCTACGGGATTACTAAACGCAGCTGCTATATTTCGCGATGTGATCCGGTGAAGAGTGAGAAACTATGGACTTCAGGAAGGAGAAAGAAAAGGGGACGCAGACTTTTCCTGCTGTCAGTCCGAATCCTTTTTAGGTCCCTCCCCGCCGGGGTTTACCTGCTTATCGGGACTGCGCCGGTCGTCCTACGCGCGCCTCGCCATGGGATAACTCGAACTGGCGCAGGCTATAGCGGTTTGATTTGTACCTTGCGGAACTTAACGACGCCCGTGCCATACTGAAGCGCGATCGGCCCGCTGGTGAAACTGCTGTCCGTGAGTTCAACGGTCTTGGCTCCATTGAGCATAACAACGAGTTGCGGGCCTTTAGCCGTGATCTCATAGGTGTTCCATTTGCCCCCGGCTTTGGGCATCGGCGAGACCTTGGCGAAATGGACGATGCCCCCCGTGCCGTAAGACGGGTCGGGGCGCTGATCGTAGATATTCGCCTCGTAACAGCTCTTATCGGTTATTTTCTTGGGATCCTGGCAACGCATAAAGATTCCGCTGTTGGCGTCGTCACTGGCCCAGAACTCGACCCTGACCATAAAGTCTTTGTAAGAATTCTTCGAGACCAGAAAGGCGTTCTCCTTGCCAACCTTTTTGTCGGCCTGAACCACGCCATCGACCACCCTCCAATTGGCTTCGGCGACTTGGTTCCAGTTCTCCAGACCCTTGGGGCCGTCAAGAAGCGTGACCCACCCGGCGTCGGACTGACCAAATGGCAGCTGCGAGCAGCCGAAAAAGGTGAACCCCATCACAAGCAGCCCCATACTGATGACAGACAAGCGTTTCATTGATCTCCTCCTATTTAATGCGCGCTGATTGCCTGGCCCAAAGGGCCACCCAGGCTCAGCCGCTACCAGAAAGAGGGTTCAAGATAGGACGGATTTACGATGGCCGTCAAGCAAAAC
>DASQUN010000640.1:0-4492 GCA_035641275.1 Candidatus Udaeobacter sp.
TCATAGCTGACCGGTACGCATAACCCAGACTCTCCACGGTCGGCTGCTTTGCCGTAACGTTGCAGCACCGCAGCTTCGTAATTGAGACTCTTCCGGCTGCCATGGTTGCCCTGGGATTTCCGCGAGACATCGGTTTCCATAATCTCCTCCCCTTCAATGTTAGATGCTCGTTGGTTCCAAAAGAAACCACGTTCCGGCCGCCTGAGCAAGATCTGTTAAAAGCCGGCGGGTTCCTCGAGCAGGGCTTGGATTCTTTGCTCGGTCTGTAGATAACCTCCTTCTCCCACCCGGAGATAGCGAATGATCCCGCGCTTGTCGATCAGATAGAGCGCCGGCCAATAACGGTTGTTGTAGCGATTCCACGTGATGAAATCGTTGTCGATGGCGACCGGGTATGGGATGGCGTGTTCACGCACGTAGCGCTGGACGTTGGTAACGGAGCGCTCGTAGCTGAACTCCGGAGCGTGCACGCCGATGATCACAAGCCCCCTGTCCGCGTATTTCTGATGCCAGGCCTTGATATAGGGCTCGACATTGCGGCAGTTGTAACAACCGAAGGTCCAAAATTCCACCAGCACGACCTTCCCTTTGAGCTCGGCAATCTGCATGGGTCCGGAGTTAAGCCAGCTCTGCCCGCTGATCTCCGGGGCGGGCATCCCGACTCCAGCGTCCGCGGGGGAAAAAACGAAAGCGGCCAATGCTACAGCCGCAACCATTCTTAACAGCGATGCCAATTTCTTTCTTATTCCATCCATCTTATTCCATCCATGGTCGATCGCCCCATTTCTCGTCGACGAGTCTTTAAGCCCCCGATGAAATTCGGGAAAAGCCATATCGGTCATTAAGCGCGCTCATCGAGGACACTTCTTTGGGCTATGTTCTGCTATGGATATAACGGCGATGAACCAGGAAAAGTTCCTGCCAAAGGGCAACGTCGCGTCCTCCAAATATACCCGGGAACTCGGGAACCCAGTAAAACGTTATGTTGCTTAGACAGAACCTCTTCCATTCGCTAGAATGCCCGCGTGTCCGGTAAGCGAAAAGGAGAAGGCGCCGAGCGGGATGCTTTTGCACGCGAAGCTATGGTTCACCTCGATCATCTATATCGGGTCGCATTCCACCTGGCGAAGGATCAAGATAGTGCCCAGGACCTGGTCCAGGAGACTTTTGTCCGCGCTCTCGCTGCTTGCGACCAGTTCAATCCCGGCACCAACATGAAAGCGTGGCTGACCAAGATTTTGCATAATTTTTTCTTTGACCGCTATCAGCAAAGCAAACGCTGGGTTTCAATAGACGAGCCCACCGATGAGCAATCCGGGTATTGGAAGGGAATACCATCGGAGAATCCCGGACCGGAAAGCCATGTGCTGCTGAGAGAGCTCAATGCTCATATCACCGATGTCCTGAGAAGAATCCCCGAGGAATTTCGTGCTCCCATCGTGTTGGTCGATATGGGCGATTTCTCCTACGAGGAGGCCGCCGAAATACTTTCATGCCCCATTGGGACGATCCGCTCGCGGCTTTCTCGCGGCAGGAGACTCGTGCAGCAATACCTCACAGCCTACGTGAACATTGAGCGAAAAGGATCTAAGCAAAAATGACGTGCGCGGAAGCACAAGAGCTCATCACTGCGCTGGTCGATCAGGAGCTCCAAAGCACTGAACGGTCTTTGCTGGAAGCGCACCTGAAAGAGTGCGCCGCCTGCCGGGTTGCCCTCGAAGAGGAGCGGGCTCTTAAGAATAATATCCGGGCGGCCGGCGAACGTATTCGCGCGCCCAGTGAGCTCCGCGACCGGATTCTTTCGGACCCGCGCATCTTTCCCGAAAAAAACCGATCTGCGAGACGATGGCAGGATTACCTTCGACCGCTGCCGGTCCTGCGCCCGATTCTGGTCTTCGCGCTTCTTTTGGCTGCCGCGCTCCCGACATTCTACGTCTTTAGGCAACGCAGCGAGCCCATCGCTTTGGCCGCCTTCGAAACTTACGATCGCTTTCTCGCTGGCGAGCTTCCCGTGCACAGAACGGAAAACACCGGTGCAATCATCGAACATTTCACCCACGCGGTCGGCGGGCGCTTCCACCCTATGGGCTATGATCTCACGGCAATGAACCTGCGGCCTGTGGCTGGCTTGGTCCGGGAGATTAACGGTCGCAAGATCCTCGTAGCCATCTATCAGGGCCAAGGCGGCACTCTGTTCTGCTACACTTTTCTCGGCTCAGAAGCAGATGTCCCGGCCAACGCCGCCAGGTTCTTTGACCCGGACAAGAAAATGAATTTTTATGCCTTCTCCCGGGGCAGAGTCAATGCGGTTTTTCATCGTGAAGGGGAAGTTATTTGCATCCTGGCTGCCGAAATGCCAATGGATGATCTTCTAGCTCTGGCCAGATCCAAAGCGAGGCCGAGCTGAGGGGTTCTCGTCTAAGAGACGCTATGGACTCCCCTTCCCCCTCTCACCTCGCCGCGCAATGTAGCATCTGCGGCACGCTCCTGTCCGGCGCCATGAGCGTCGTTTTTCGCACCGTCGGCATCAGGCGAAGTCCGCGCAATCCAAATCTTTGTACCCGCTGCGGCACCCACGTTGATGAGGGGCGGGTGATTGAGATCACGGTTCTCTTCGCCGACCTGTCCTCCTTTACTGAAATGACCCAAGATCTCGGACCGGATCGAACGCACGAGGTGGTCGACGCCTTTTTACGCATGGCCACCGACGTTTTAGTGAGACACGGCGCTTTCATCGACAAATACGTCGGCGATGCCGTCATGGCTCTTTTCAATGTGCCGATCAGGCAAGGCGATCATGCTCGCCGCGCCGTATTTGCCGCAACGGAATTGACATCGGAGCTTCAAAGTTTAAGCCGGCGCTTCGGTCTCCCCCTCGAGGCTTCCATAGGCGTTGCTACCGGCTGGGCTCGTGTTGGGCGGTTGGGCTCGGAGGACAATAAGGACTATACGGCCATCGGCGACGTGGTGAATCTCGCCGCGCGTCTTCAAGGCAAAGCGAACGCCGGAGAGATCCTGATCAGCGACGCGAGTTACATCAAGCACTCGAGCGACTTTCCCGGGGCTACAGCTGAACGATTCGCGCTGAAAGGTTTTCGCGAGCCGGTGCGGGCTTACCGTTTGCACGGCAAGGCGGACACTCGACCGGCGGACGAGCCGCATGAAACGGCAATAAAAAAAGGGGCGAGCTTGGGCGCGATCATTTTCGGCATCCTGGGGGCGCCCTGCGCCGTATCGACATTGATCGGCCCTCTGGCGGTCGCCTTCGGCGCCGGCGGGTTTTTCGGACTGTCGGCGGCGCTGGTATTCTTAGACCGAAGCGCCATTCGCGTTCCCATTCTCGTTCTAACCACCGCGGTTGCTCTCGCTAACCTGTATACCGTTTGGCATGCTCGGAAATTGCGAACACAAGAACAGATTTCTGCCCATCTGAAAGTAATGACCACCCTGGAAAAGCGCCGCACCCTCTTCGTGCTCGCCGCGTCCGTGGCAACCCTGGGCATCGTCGGATTCGAAATCGTTGCCCATATCATGCTGCATTGACTCCCAAAAAGTGGTTTCAGCGAATAACGTTGAAACACGGCTAAATTTCGATCGTAAGTTCTCTTAACCTGTTGCCTCAGAAGTCACACCTACCGAAGAACCTTTCGATAGTTCCACGCAACAAGGAAGCGGAGGGAACTTTCCGGCCTATGAGTTGGTTATAAGCGTAAAGGGAGACTCTATGTCCCTTTCACGTCGTGAGTTTCTGGCTCTAATCGGGAGCACCGCGATCGCCAGCCATGCGCTTTGGCGACCCGAGAGAGCTCGCGCCAAAGCGTGGTCGCTTGAAGATTTCACTCAAAACATCCAGTCTGGCGGGCCGCCTAAGGACGGTATCCCACCGATTGATCGGCCCAAATATGTTTCGGCGGCTGAGGCTGAAAAGTTTCTCAAAGCAGATGAAATCGTTTTCGGATTAACTTTCCGAGGAGTGGTTAAAGCTTACCCCCAGAAAATTCTGGTCTGGCATGAGATCGTCAATGATGAAATCAAAGCCGAGAAAATCGCCATCACCTATTGTCCGCTGACTGGATCCGCCGTCGGCTTCCTAGGGCGAACTCGGGACGGGGCAATGCTCAGTTTCGGGACAAGCGGGAAGCTCGTTAACAGCAATCTCCTCATGTATGACCGGCAAACCGATAGCCAGTGGCCCCAGATTTTGGGCATGGCAATTGACGGAAAACACAAAGGGACAGTCTTAGAGGAGATACCCCTTGCTTGGACCCATTGGTCGCGCTGGCGCCGGCGACACCCGGATACCCTGGTGCTCTCGACGGATACAGGATACTTCCGCTCCTACGGAAGAGATCCGTATGGATCTTACGACAAGGCGGGGACGTATTACGATTCCGGCGAGCCGCTTTTTACCGTCATGGCAAAGGACGGTCGGTTTAACCCTAAGGAGGTGGTGGTCGGTGTAAAAGCCAATGGGAAGCAGATCGCCCTATAT
>DASQUN010000641.1:0-3175 GCA_035641275.1 Candidatus Udaeobacter sp.
TCGCCGCGGCTGAAAAAGAAGGCGAAGTCACCATCTACGGTCAGGCGCGCGCGGGAGTTTCCAAAGCGATCCAAGCTTTTAGCGCGGCGCATCCGAAAATCAAAATCAATTTCGTCGGCGGACAGGGCGCTGATTTGTCCAAAAAAATTCTCGCTGAGCGGAGAGCCGGCAAGAATCTCGTCGACGTGAGCGTTGGCGGTGGTGCGACGCTCGTCACCTATCACAAAGTCGGCGCGTTGCAGCCAGTGCCGCCAGCGCTGATCCACCCCGAAGTGCGCGATCAAGCGAAATGGTGGAGCAAGAAACATTTCTATGCCGATTCCGACGGTAAGTATGTCTTCATGGCTCAAGGCGACGCCGGGTCCGGGATCGGCGCGATCAACACGAATCTCGTTAACGGCGCCGAAATCAAGTCGTGGTGGGATCTGCTCACTCCAAAGTTGAAGGGCAAGCTAGTCATGAATGATCCGAAGGGCATCGGGAATATCGGCAGTTGGCGATTTCTCTTCTACGATGATGATCTTGGGCCTAAGTTTCTCCGTCGCCTCGTGACCGAGATGGATGTGACCTTTGCCCATGACGAACGGCAAATGATGGATTGGCTCGGCGCGGGAAAGTTTAACATCAATCTTTTGGCCAAGGTTGAAAATACGGATAACGCAAAAAAGCAGGGGCTGCCCGTAGCCCAGATTTTCAGTGAAAAGGAAGCAGATGCGATCAGCACGGGGTCGGGCCACGTCGCTCTGTTCAAAGATGGGCCTCATCCGAGCGCGGCGCAGCTCTATGTGAATTGGTTTTTGTCGCGCGAAGGACAGCTCGCTTGGCAGAAGCACACGGGGAGAAATTCGTTCCGCACGGATATCCCGAAAGATATGGTGGGATACAAGGAGGTTCAGGTCCCCAAAGAAGGCGGCAAGTACATGCTGACGAGTCTTCCGAAATATGACGATGTCGAGCCGCTCCGTAAGTTGGTCAACGAGCTTTTGGGCGAGAGTAAGAAGAAAGGTTAGCGTGAGAGGTCAGGCGATAAGAACGGTTTCGGTGCTGAGCTTCATGTTCGCCGCGGTGTTGCTCACCGGCGGCGAAGTGATAGCTGCGATGGCTTCGAAGTCTGACTGGCAACTGGAATGGGAAAAAACCATCGGCGCCGCGGAAAAAGAGGGCCAGATCACGGTTTACGGGCCGCCGGGAACCACCTATCAAGATGCCGTCAATGCTTTCCAACCCTCCTATCCCAAGATCAAACTTGTTTATGTAGCCGGCTCCGGCACGAACAACGCGCAGCGCCTGGTCACCGAAAGAAGGGCCGGAAAGTACCTCGCGGACGTGTTCGTCGGTGGCTCCGGCACTTTAATCGAGGTTCTTTTCGAGGGCGGCCTGCTCGATCCGATTCCGCCCATGCTCGTGTTGCCTGAAGTGAAAGATCAGTCGGCGTGGTTAAACAAGACCCACGTCTATGCCGATGCCAAGGGACAGCACGTCTTCATGATGCAGGGCAACGTCGACACCAATTTGGCCGCCTACAACACGAAGCTGACAAAAACGGAGGGGCTCAAGTCCCATTGGGATCTGCTGCATCCGAAGTGGAAAGGAAAGATGGTCTCCTACGATCCGCGCGCCCGCGGGCACATTCAATCGGTCCGCGCCATCTATCACATGCCAAAGCTGGGTGGAGAATTCTTTCGCCGATTGTTCGGGGAAATGGACGTTATGATCAGCCGCGATCAGCGCCTGATGATCGACTGGCTGGCGCAGGGCAAGTACCAACTTTCGATCTTTTCCACCAACAACGACGTTCAGGACGCAAAGAGGAAAGGATTGCCGGTAGATTTGATCGATGCGCCGGACGACGAGTCCTACATGTCGGGTGGGTTCGGCCATGTCGCCGTGCTCAACAAGGCGCCCCATTCCAGCGCATCGAAAGTTTTTCTAAATTGGCTGCTCTCGAAAGAAGGTCAGCTCAAGTGGCAGGAAAAGTCCGATAACAATTCACTCCGTATGGACATCCCGAAAAATATGTTATCGGACCCGACGTCAATACCCAAGGAAAAGGGAAAATACCTTAACACCAGTCTGCCGCAGTATCAGGACATCGATGCGGCGCTCAAAATTGTTGACGAGGTTTTGGCAAAGGCCGGCAAGAAATAAGAGTCGCAACTTAGACGGAGGGACGGTTATGTTGACCAGAGAAGAGAACGACAGATTGGCGCGCGTGGGTCGAGGCACGCCGGCGGGAGAACTGTTGCGCCGCTACTGGTTTCCCGTAGGGATTGCCAGCGAGCTCTCGGCGGACGCCCCCACGCAGCTGGTGAGAATTCTTGGCGAAACACTGGTCCTGTTTCGCGACAAAAAAGGACGTGTCGGTCTGCTCGACGATCGCTGCGCGCACCGCGGCGCTTCGCTCTGTTACGGCCGCGTGGAAGAGCGCGGCATCGCCTGCCCTTATCACGGCTGGCTTTACGACACCGAGGGCCATTGTCTGGAAACGCCCGCCGAGCCGCCTGAAAGCAAGTTTCACTTGACGGTCAAGCAAAGGTCCTATCCAGTACAAAAGCTGGTTGGTCTTTACTGGGCGTATCTGGGCCCGGCACCCGCGCCGCTGATACCGAATTTTGATATCTGGTTCAGAAAGGATGGACATCGGAAGATATTCATTCAACCCCAGCTCGACTGCAACTGGTTTCAAGCGATGGAAAATTCAATGGATCCCGCCCATCTGCAGATCCTCCATCAAGACACCGCCGGACGCGGGCGGATGATTCAAAACAGCACGCGCGGGCTGACGGACGATGTCGAAAAATTCGACTTTTATGAGGTGCCCTACGGGCTCATGAAGCGGCGCACCTATAAAAACGGCATGGTGGATGAGCATCCGGTGATCTTCCCAAATATTTTACGGCAGGGAAACGTGGGCCAGATACGCGTGCCCATCGACGACACCCATACAAAAGTTTACTTTGTCCGATTCTTCCCGACGGAAGACCGCTCCATCGTCGAAGACGATGAGCCACCCGTGGAGTATGTCGAGCCGTACAAGAACCCGCCCGACGCGCTGCATCCGTATGCTAAATTCCGCATGGATGCGGTGCAAGCCCAAGACCACATGGCGTGGGAAACCCAGGGGCCGATCGCCGATCGCACGCGCGAGCGTTTGACCTCTTCGGACCGTGGCATA
>DASQUN010000642.1:0-5447 GCA_035641275.1 Candidatus Udaeobacter sp.
GTTGGCTGCCATCGCCGTGTGCTCTTGATCGACTTTACCGTGAACGATAAAAAACGTTCGGGCTCGGCTATCCAGGCCGTAGTGCTTTTCCAGGGCGCTGTCGAACTCCTCTGAATATCGGCAGACCATGGTCTCGTTTACGAGCGCGCCGGCGCGCGTTTCCGCGTGCGTGCCGACGAACATCCCGCGGATAATCGCGGCGGTATGGGCGACGCATTCAAAGATCATGATCGCATTGTCAAAATCTTCCTCCTTCAACCCGACGGCGATGCCGAAGCGCTTCATCAGATCCGGATGGGAGGCCTCTTCGACAAACAGTTCCACGAATTGATTGTAGGCCGGCGGGTTGCTGGCATTTTTTACCATGCAGAAAGCCAGTCCCTTGTTGATGACGTGGTTGGAAAGATAGTGCTGCAGTGCAAAGCCCCTAAGCCTGCTCTTGGAAAGTTTCCCTTCCCTTAGCTCGGAGAAAAAGCGTCCGTTCAGCAGCTGCTCGACTCCGGGTTCGATAATCTCGCGCATAAGTGAATCCACAAAACTTTGATTTTCCATCATAGCCACCTCGTAAAGGCCGTAGTGAGAAGCAGAGGAACACTCTCAAAGGAGAGAGAAAGTGTCAAGCGTTGCAGCGGCGGAAAATCTCGTCATGGTTCATTGTGACCCGCACATGGGATTTGACACTTTCAAGTACGTGGTGTTACAAGGCCGCATAATGACTCAATCCGAGCGCGGAAAGATTTTCAACTGTCGCCCCGTTTGCCCGAGTTTTCCGCTTTAGCTCGTCGGCACCAAAAGGAACGAATCTCACAAGCAAGTGGGTCTATGGATTGCTGACGAAGCTGTTGTCGCATGATTGCTTCGCCGGAGGGAGATAATGCCGAAGGCTAATTTACCCGATGTTGAAATCTATTATGAGGAGCACGGAAGCGGCGAAGCCGTGCTGCTCGCGCCGCCGTCGTGGTGGCCCTGCGACACGTGGCATGTCGGTGTCGTGCCAACCTTGAGCCAACGCTACCGGACGGTCATTTTCGATTGCCGGGGCACCGGCCGGAGTGGCAAGACGACAACCGGTTACACGGTCAGCCAATTTGCCGAAGATTCCGCTGCGCTGCTCGCGTATCTTGGTATTTCCCGCTGTCACGCGGTCGGCTTCGCTCTTGGTGGGCAGATTGTCCAGGCCTTGGCTATTCAACGACCCGATTTAGTGGCCACGCTCACCATCGCGGCGGCGGGACCGGGATCGAAAAGGCTTGACGGTGGCCGCCGGGATTTGTCCCCCGAAACCGAGCGCGAGATTCGCGACCTAGGCTTCGAGCGCTACATCCGCTCCCACATCGATAATGACGGCATGGCATTCAATCCCGACTTCTATCATCAGCATCGCGACGTCGCGGCGGCTCTGTCCAATGCCCTCTGGTCGGGCCAAACCACGGTGGAACAATTCCGCTATCACGAAGAGGCGCGCCTCACCTGGGATGCTCTGGCAAAGGCTCCTGAGGTCAAAGTGCCGACGCTCGTTCTTTGCGGCGCGGCCGACGACGTGAACCGCCGTGGGAGCACGCCGGTGGGCACGGCGCGGCGGCTGGCGGAGTTGATTCCCGGCGCAGAGTTGGCGCTGATTCCCGACGTGAAGCATATGACGTTTTGGGACGGCACCGGAGCAATCGCCGCACTCCAAGGTTTCTTGTCGCGCCACCCCATCGGGACGAGTTAGGCGCCGCTGATTTAGCGCAATGCCTCATGCTGAATGAATCTATTAAGGACCCGCAGAAGCTCGCTATCCAATTAACTTGAGCGGCAAAGTCATGCAGGACTCCAACACCGAAAGGATGACGCACAAGTCTACGAGATGCTGAGCTACGCTTTGCATATCGTGACGCTTCGTCCGGGCGACGTGATCTCGATGGGGAGTCCCGCGGGCGTCGGCACGGCGCGCGAGACACCGACCTACATGAAAGACGGTGATTTGTCCGAGTGCGCGATCGAGGGGGTCGGTAAACTGACCAATCCTGTGGCTGGCCCGCGGCCGGCCGCGAGGGCGAACTGGTGCGAATGATTTTGACCCGGGATTGATGAAGTTTTACGTAAGTACGATCGTCTTATGGATTGCAGCGTGCGCGCTGCCGGGCGATTTTCCGGCACACGCACAGACGGCCAATCCCGAACTCATTGCCCAAGCGAAGAAAGAAGGGCGGGTGACTTGGTACACGACCGTTTCGATACCTGAGAGCAAGCACTTCATCGACATGTTCGAGAAGCAATATCCTTTTATCAAAGTCGATTTGCTCCGCTCCGGCTCCGGCCCTCTCGTGAATCGCATCCTCAGCGAATACGCGGCAAAGAACTACGCCGCCGACGTTTTGCACGGCATGTCAAGCCGGGGCGGGTTCACCGTCCTCAAGCAGAGAAATATCATCGGTCGCTACGAATCGCCGGAGCGCAAATATTTCCCGGCCGAGCTTAAGGATAAGGACGGTTACTGGGCGTCTAGTTTTCAGAATACTTTTGTGCTGGCTTATAACAAACGAAACGTGAAGCCTGACGATGTTCCGAAAACATACGAGGACTTGCTGAAGCCGATGTGGAAAGGCAGGCAAATCATCAACGACACGGACAACTTTGAATGGTTCGACGGACTGCTCAAATTTTGGGGCCGCGAGAAAGGTCTCGCCTATTTTCGCCGGCTGGCGCAACAAGACCAGATCTTTCAGCGCGGCGCGCGCGGCCGTATTCAACTGGTGGCGGCCGGCGAAGCGCCGCTCACCATCGGCTATGGACCGCACGCGCAAAGCTTCGTAAATCAAGGGGCCCCCATCGAATGGGTTCCGCTGGAGCCGGTGGTGGTGATCGTCAACACCGTCAGTATCGCGCAACGAGCGCCCCATCCGGCCGCCGCCCGGCTTTTGATTGACTTTCTATTCTCTAAACCCGCCCAGTTGAAGCTGCGCGAGCTGAGCCGGATTCCCTCGCGCAGCGACGTCGACGCCGATCCACCGCGGCTGATCAAGGGCTTCAAAAAAGTCGTCCAGGCTGTCGAGAACGAAAATATGTCCGAATCGATCCGGCTTTTTCAGCAAACCTTCGGCCTGACACCGGGGTAATCGGGCCTGGAGAGTTATGGATCCTGTATTCCAGCCGCGACTATTCACAGTGCGGTGATCGCTACTATTGCAACTTGTCGAATACCTTTTGTATCACGGACGCGGTCAACAGCGGCTTTAGCTACTCCATTATGAGCCCGTTTTTTCTTCATTCGAGCGTGAGTTCGGCTGGAGCCGGACGATCTCCGGACAAATTGCCCGGTTACTGGTGGTGCTTGTTTCCGACCGCGTATCGCTCGAGCACGTGGCGCGTCATACCTGCGGCGAGTTCGTGCTCGCCCATGAACACCTTGCCGGCATGCTCTTTTTCGAGAAGCGCCGCCTCTTCTTCGCTGTGCGTGCGCACGACTGTCTCAATGCGCGGGTTGAGCGTGCGCGCGATCTCGATCATCCGGCGCACATCCAGCGTATCCGGCGTGGCGATTACCAACATACGTGCCCGTTGAATATGTGCCTGAACAATGACTGCGGGCTCGGAGGCGTCGCCGGAAACGGCCGGTATGCCGCGCTCGCGCAACTGCTCGACAATTTCACGATTCTCCTCGGCCACAACAAACGGTATGCTGTTCTCAGTGAGCGCTTCACCGATGCGCCGGCCGACGCGGCCATAGCCCACCAGCACGACCTGCCCGGTCAGACGATTCAGATCGACGGTCATCGGCAGCACCGCAAGCGGATCGTCGGGGCGTTCCAACGTCTGCGCGAGTTTCGACCGAGATCGAATCCAGGCTTGCGCAGGCTCCATCGCGTGGAACACTAGAGGATTGAAAGCGATCGAGATGATCGCCCCCGCCAGAATGAGGCTTTGGCCTTCGGTCGGCAGTAGTCCCTGGGAAACCCCTAGGTTTGCCAGGATGAACGAGAACTCACCGATTTGCGCCAGACTCGCCGATACCGTGAGCGCCGTATTGAGCGGATAGCGGAAGAGAAGGACGATAAAAAAGGCGGCGAGCGATTTGCCGAAGATGATAATTGCCACGACCACCAGTACGCGGAGCGGCTGGCGAATCAGCACGTTCGGATCGAGCAACATGCCAACGGAAACAAAGAACAAAACGGAGAAAGCATCTCTCAGCGGCAAAGATTCTTCGGCGGCGCGGTAACTTAGAGGCGATTCCCTCATAACCATACCGGCGAAAAAAGCGCCGAGCGCGAATGAGACGCCAAAAAGCTCGGCAGAACCGTAGGCGATGCCCACGGCGGCCGCAATGACGCACAGAGTAAAAAGTTCCCGCGAACCGGTGCCGGCGATCTGCCAGAGCAACCATGGAAAGAGACGCTTACCGACAACGAGCATAAGGGCGATAAAGACCGAAACTTGGACGAGCTTGAAGGCAAGCGTTATTAGTAAACTGCTATTTCCCGCTGCTTCAGCGGAAACCTCTGCGTTGCCGCCGAGCGATAGCGCCGGCAGCAACACCAGTACCAGAACCATCACGAGGTCCTCGACCACGAGCCAGCCGACGGCGATGCGGCCGTTGACGGATTCCAGAACACCGCGACTTTCCAGCGCCCTGAGGAGCACCACCGTGCTGGCCACGGAAAGCGCGAGGCCGAACACGATGCCGGCAGCAAGGCTCCAACCCCAAAAAGCGGCGACAGTCATGCCTAGCAAGGTGGCCACGCCAATCTGGACGATCGCCCCGGGGAGGGCAATCCGGCGCACAGCCAACAGATCGTCCAGAGAAAAGTGCAGCCCGACGCCAAACATCAATAGCATCACGCCGATTTCGGCGAGTTGGCTCGAAAGCTCGAGGTCGGCAACGAAGCCCGGTGTGGCGGGGCCAATGATGATGCCGGCAATGAGATAACCAACCAGAGCCGGTAGCTTTAGGCGCGCGGCGATAAAGCCCATAATCAGCGCCAGTCCCAAGCCGGCGACAATCGTCGTGATCAAGTTAGCGTTGTGAGCCACGTGTCTCTTCTCCTGTTTTTGTCGATGAGCGGAATGACGTTGGCAACTTTACTCTAGCACGTGAACAATATTACGAAGGAGTTCGTAAGTAAGGTGCCACGAAGCGACCGAGCCCGAGTCATGGAGAGCGCGGGCACACGAACGTGAAGGTGTCGTTCAGGTCGGGGCTGTTAGAATAGCCACCCTTGGAGAGGTGGGCGGCGGCCTACAAGCCACAGACCCATTGACCGCGCTCGGAAGGGCTCGGGCCTCGGTCGAATAGATCTCAGGTGTCCAGATACTAATGAACTAAGTAACTCATTAATAATTCTTTTTGCTGACGGGGTTGGACGATCCGCTCGAGTAAGGTTGCTTTCTTACGCGCCGTTTTTCCGCTAATCTGCACGCATTTTCGCGAAGAGATTTTGGAGTTCATGTTTTGATGGAAAAGA
>DASQUN010000643.1:0-2431 GCA_035641275.1 Candidatus Udaeobacter sp.
GACCGCCCTACTGGTGGGCAGCGGCCTTTGCTTTCTAATGATTCTTGCGATTTGGCGGGCGGTTCCTCAACTGTGGCAGTACCACTCGGAATAGGCAGTCCTTATTCCTGGTTTTTAAAATGCCTTCGCGACGCATTCGAACTGCTATTTTCCGTACCTGTTGCCGAGAGCCGTAAAGAACCCTTCCCGCTCCAGATCATTCAGGATTGTCTTGTCAATGAAATCCGACGGCTTTTTGCCGCGCAGCTCCGGCACGCTAGGGGTAAGATTCTCGATCTCGGTCTGGATAACTTCTTCCATCGGATAGGGCTTGGTCGGTAAGGCATCGACGATGTAGTTCTTATAGAGTGCCTCAAGGCGACGTGGATCACTCTCCCGCAAATGTTTTCGAAAGCTCGCCAGAGCGACGTTCTTGTTTGCTTTACCGAGCCAGATCGCTTCGCAAAACCCCATCATAAACGCTCGCGCCCGCTGGCGCTGGCTCTTGAGGAAATCCCGCTTCGCCGACAAGTCGCTAGCACTCGTATAGATTCCCATCTCGTTTAGATCCGTGAGGATGGAAAGCTTCAAACCTTTGGTCTCCGCTTCGAAGAGATTGTCGGGGCTAACCAAGGTCGCATCGATCTTGCCCTGGAGCATAACCAGGACCCGTTTATTCGACTCGGCCAGGCCGGTCGGTAAAATATTGATGTCCTTTCCCGGCGTGAAGCCTAGCTTGAGCAACGTACGCCGGGTGGCGAATTCGATCGTCGTTCCCGGACGGCTGATCCCCACGGTTTTCCCCCGAAGTTCCTGAACAGACGTGATGGACGGATGGGCGGCAAGTTTCCACGCCGAAGGACCGAAGGTTCCGATGATAGCCACGGGAAGCCCTCTGGCCGCGGAAACCATCGTCGTCGTGCCCGGCGCCCCGAGAACATCGACGTCGCCACCAGAAAGCGCTCCGATCGCCGCATTCCCGGCAGCAATTACAACTAAATTTACGTGGAGGCCGTATTTTTCGAACAGGCCAGCGTCCTTGGCAATCCATAAAGGAATTCGGCTGCCGGTGACTGATGCATAGGATACGTTGAGAGTCTCCAGCTGCTGCGCGAGCGAGGAACCCGCTGCGACGAGCAGGAATCCCATCAGAGTCGCGGTTAGCGCGGACAACTGAGAATTGATTTTAAGTATCACCGAGGACAAAATAGCGATAAATAATGTCGTGACGGGTCTCCTGATTCTCCCACCGAAAGCGCGCCGCGGCCAAAGCTTTCTCCTGAAGCTCCGCCGTAACGCAATACTTCTTGAGGATCGCTTCATTGATATCGCCATGCTCGTCATTGGCTTCGCTGTGGACGTGATAGAACTGCAACGCCGCTTCCGGCAATCCATAGTGGCATTTTAGCGCGTCGCCTTCGCTCAGCAGTCCTTCCTCTTTGTGCTCCTCTTTCGGCGTGTACCGCTTCCACATGCGACCTTCGGTCGCGTAAGTCGCAGCGACGCCTTCAATCCAACTATGCAGCTTGGCAAAATTGAAGACCGCATCGACGGTATAACGATAGACCGGCAGCACATTCTCGAAGCCGTTCATGATGGCGCGTGAAACGCCAAGCGCCTCGGCAACCTTTAACCACATCTCATAGTGCGGCCCGAGCCCGCCGCCGGCGATATCCTGCCCTTCTTCGTCAATATACTTTTTAAGCAGCATTCGCCGGGCGTCGGGTATGGGACAGTTCGCGATGATCTGGGCGTCCTTGCGGTTGATGTTGGCAAGAAAGTAATAGCGGTTCTTCACGTACTCAATGAGCGCCTTGTTGGATACCCTGCCCTGACTCAGCGCGACGCGCCAGGGATGCGGCTGCTTGATCCGGCCCTCGCGGACATAGTTTCGCCGATCTGCCCAAATATTCGCGATGAATTCATTTGGGGCCACGGCCACGTTACCCTCTTGGGGCGGCTTCAGTTTTGCCAATACCCGATCACTCCATCAAGCCCAATTTCAGTATAGACTGTTGAAGAATCCGCTAGCTTCGAACCTCTTACAGTAACTCATATCCGCGACTTCTTCTGGTTTGACCTGCGATGCCTTGGCGTTCAGCCCATGTTGCCCCATCAGCTTGAGCATCGACACGACGCCTTCCGTTGACGGACAGGGTCTCTTCGGTAGCGCGGCGACCAGACCTTGGTAAGCCTTTTCCACCCGTTCAGGTTTATCCAACCGAAGGTTTCGACCGAGGCTTTTTAGCACGATCTCCTTATTCGCCGGCTTGTGAACAAATGCCACGCCTTCGACGGTCGCCTTGGCGATATTCTCGACCAGCTGGGGGTTGGTCTTAATGAGACTGCGCGGCACAACGAGCCCCGATGATTGGAACTGGACGTTCTCCTTCCCGAGATCGACCATGACGCGATAACCTTCGCTCACGACGATTTGGCCGAACTCAGGAGA
>DASQUN010000644.1:0-10273 GCA_035641275.1 Candidatus Udaeobacter sp.
TTTGGCTGATCGCGCGGACGATTCTCGCTTCGATTTCACCGTCAGTGGCTTTGGTAACCATCAGCTCTTTGGCTCTATAACTTGTCAGTAGCAGCTCTGCAAGCCGCTCAAGTTGTTGCTGTTTGATCTTCATTGACTGTGCAAAAGCCTGTGGATAACTTGCGAAGAGCCGGTGATAAAATGCGGTAAAAACTGTTGGCTCCTTGTATTTTTTATCCAGCCTGAAACTCGAAGTCAACCAGCAAACCAAGTCACCAGGGGCTCCTCCTATTGCAGTCATATGGAAAAATCGCTTGTACATCCAAGGCTTTTTTGTACAATATGGCGATCCTGACGATTTTCACACCAAGTAAACAGGTTTTTAGCTTGAAAGTTATCCACAGAAGGCAAAAGACCGCTTTAGCGCCTGGATAAATGGATTGTGGAGAAGTCGGCCGTTTGTGAATAAGCCTGCGCCATTAAAGCGCGGCGGGCGGATAGGCGTACTGGCGCCTGCCGGGTGTGTTGATGATGAGCCTCTCGCTGCAGGCGTTGAGGCCATAACTGACAAGGGGTTTGAAGTAGAATTGTCCGCCGGCATTCGCGATCGCAAGGGATACTTGGCCGGCGATGCCGAGGGAAGAGCGCGGGATTTGGTGGACTTCTTTGTCAGGAGCGATATCGATGCGATCTTCTGTGCCCGTGGAGGCTTCGGCTCTATTCAGCTTCTTCCTTATCTAGGGAAACGCAAGGTTCGCTTGCAGCCAAAGATTTTCGTCGGTTATAGCGATGTCACTATCTTGCTGAACTGGCTTCTACGCGACTACGCGATGGTGACGTTTCATGCGCCGATGGTCGCCATGGATATGGCGCATGAAATGAGTGCGCGCACGGAGAAATATTTTTGGGGAACTTTGATGGGACAGATACGGACATGGACAGTGACTTTGAGTGAAACAATACGGCCGGGCGAAGCCGTAGCAGAGATGATGGGCGGCTGTTTATCGCTGCTTGTGACGACGCTCGGCACGTCTTGCGAGATCGACACGAACGGAAAGCTACTCTTTTTGGAAGATATCGGCGAAAAGCCTTACCGCATTGAGCGTATGTTGACTCATCTAAAGATGGCGAGAAAGTTGGATCGTCTGGCCGGGTTGGTTTTGGGCGACTTTACACAGTGCGAAGGAGAGAGTTCCAGGGATGTTCGGCAAATCGTTGCCGAAATGTTTGCCGATGCGCCATATCCTGTAGTGACGGGAATGGCCTCGGGTCATGGGCAAGAAAACCTTACGCTGCCTTTCGGCGTCAAAATGCTCCTGGACGGTAATGCCGGGACGTTGTCTCTGATCGAGTCGCCGGTGGCTTAGCCCCGTCTATACTTGCTTGGCAAGCCGAGTCGGAAGTCAGCGACAGGTTTATCTGATTGAGCTTCAAATTGTCGGGTTATCGTTAGTCATGGACTTCCATTCCGTCGAGACGGAGTTTCAGGAGGCAGTTGCTCAAGGAGTCTTTCCCGGGGCGGTCGTGTTGGTTGGTAAGGATGAAGAAGTCGTTTATGAGAATGCGTTCGGTTATCGCTCGCTGATTCCCGAAAAGACAACGATGCAATCGAATACGATTTTTGACCTTGCCTCGCTCACGAAGCCTTTAGCGACGACCGTGGCGATCATGCTACTCGTTCGCGAGAAAAAAATGCGTCTGGACGATCACGTGACGCGTTTCCTTCCGACTTTCGGTGTCTTCGGTAAGAGTCTTGCAACGCTCCGTCAGCTGCTAAATCATTCTTCCGGCCTGCCCGCATGGAAGCCGTACTACGAACAGGTTATCAAGAGTGAAAAAAGCGGCAAGATCAACTTCATCGCCAGTCGAGCGGCGAAGAATTACGTCTTCGAACAAATCCATCGCGAGAAGCCCTTGAATTCTCCCGGCACCGAAAGTCTCTATAGCGATCTTGGCTTTATGATCTTGGGTGAAGTCGTGGAGGTCTTGACGGGTTCGAGCCTAGACCATTTTTGCCAGGAAAGGATCTTTAAGGCGTTGGATTTGCGATCTACAGCCTTTGTGGATCTAACCCAGCGGAAAACTCGACGGCTGCCGGCGGAGGAGGTGATCGCTCCGACGGAGAATTGTCCGTGGAGGAAACGGATGCTGTGTGGCGAAGTGCATGACGACAACGCCTATGCGATGGGTGGTGTAGCAGGTCATGCGGGCCTCTTTTCGTCAGCGCGAGATCTCCATCGTCTCATCGTTCGCCTCAATCGATGTTTCCGCGGAAGAGACAGTTTCCTGCCACAATGTGTAGTCCAAAAATTTTTCGCCAAAGATGAATCGATCAAGAATTCCACCTATGCGCTCGGCTGGGATACGCCGTCGCCCAACAAGTCCGCCAGCGGCACCTGTTTTTCGCCGAGATCCGTTGGCCATCTCGGCTTTACGGGAACTTCGATCTGGTGGGACCTTGAAAAGAATTGCCACGTCATCTTGCTCACGAATCGTGTTCACCCGTCGCGTAAAAACGACAAGATCACGGCTTTTCGCCCCTATATCCACGACTTGATCATGAAAGTTCTGCTTCCATGAACGACACGCCGCGGCCGGGAAGCCATATTCACTTGATTGCCATTTGCGGAGTTGGCATGGCCTCCCTGGCGGGACTCCTACAATCAAAGGGATATCGCGTTACCGGCTCCGACCAGAGTATCTATCCCCCGATGAGCACTTATCTGGAGGAGATCGGCGTCCATGTTCTATCCGGATTCAGGCCTGAACATGTTTCTGATCGGCCGGAGTTAGTGATCATCGGGAACGCAGTCTCACGAAGTAATGCCGAAGCAGAGGCTGTCCTGAATCAGGGAATGCCGTATATCTCCTTCCCGCAAGCCCTTGGAAAATTCCTCATCGGATCGCGACAGTCGCTGGTGATCGCGGGCACTCACGGCAAAACAACCACCACCGCATTGGCAGCGTGGGTGCTGACTCGGGCGGGATTAGAGCCGGGCTTCTTCGTCGGCGGAGTGCCGATCGATTTAGGCAGCGGATGGAGTCCGGGAAAAGGGAATCATGTAGTTTTAGAAGGAGACGAGTATGACAGCGCCTTCTTCGATAAGGGACCGAAGTTCCTCCACTACCGGCCGTACAATGTGATCTTGACGAGCGTGGAATTCGATCATGCAGATATTTATCGTGATCTCGATCACCTGAAGGATGCTTTTCGGCGGCTCATGGAACTTATTCCAACGGGCGGAAAATTAGTCATCTGTCATGACTACCCGGCAGCGATGGAAGTTGCGGAGAGCGCGCATTCGCCGGCGATCACCTATGGTCATGAATCCAGCGATTGGAGTGCGAGAAATATACGGTTCGCGCCAGGCAAGAGCTTTTTTGATCCCTGTTACCACGGAAAGTCCGAGGGAACAGTTGAAGCGGGTTTGATCGGGCGCCACAACGTCACAAACGCTCTCGCCGTATACGCTATGGCAAAAGAACTGGGGATTGATCGAAATAGGCTGTTGGAAGGTTTTGCAACATTCAGCGGCGTAAAAAGGCGACAAGAAATCAAGGGACAGGAGCGAGGCGTTTTGGTGATCGATGACTTTGCCCACCATCCCACGGCGGTTAGGGAGACCATCGATGCGGTCAAAGCTGCATACCCCGGCCGCAGATTGTGGGCGGTTTTCGAGCCGCGGAGCAATACCAGCCGACGGAAGATTTTTGAGCTGGAATATTCCCAGTCTCTGGCCCTCGCGGATCGTATTGTGATGTCCGGCCTTTTTCAGGCCGAGAAGATTCCTGAAAGAGATCGGATGTCGGTTGCAAGAGTCATTCGGGAGATTAACCGGCAGTCCAATGACAGCCGCGCTGTAGCCATCGACACCGCCCAGGATATCGCAACCCACGTCGCGGCTGAAGCCGCAACCGGCGATATCGTCCTAGTGATGTCGAACGGCGGTTTCGATCGCGTCCACGAAAAGATATTGCAGGCACTAGCGGGATAAAAACAACCTCGCGCATTCCTGACTACAGAAATAGTTGCCATCCTGTAAGAAAGCCTCGCTCTTGGGCACATAGCTCTGACATTGCGGATCTAAAACCATTTCCTCCGTTTTGGTCGAGCGGGATTTCTTGCCGGTGCGTGAGCCGGAGTTGTGCCGCTTCAGATAAGCCCTGACCAGTAAAATGACAATGTAAGCAAGGAGAAAAAGGAATAGCAGCCTGAGCAGCAATAGACTGGTCCTCTCGCTGGGAGAGAAGCGGATTTCTAAGGATGATATAGATGAATCTTCTTGTCGTCTTTAACGTTGATCAGGAGCTCGGAAATCGTCACGCCAAGCTCAGGATGGATGACTTGCGGGGCAATCTCACTTAAGGGGACAAGGACGAATTTCCGCCTTTGCATTTCGGGATGCGGAACCCGCAAATGCTTCTTCTTCACAACCTGAGCGTCATACAGCAATATATCCAAATCGATAATACGTGCTCCCCAACGCTTCTTAACTTTCTTGCGGCCCATGGCCCGCTCGATGTTCTTAAATTTTTTTAGGAGCATTTCGGGTTTGAATTTGGTTTCTATTTCAATCGCACCATTTACGTACCAATCTTTGGAATCGCCGAGCGGCTCGCTTTCGTAGAGCGAAGACTCCTTGATGATTTTGGTGTCAGGGAGCCTAGCCAAACGGGTGAGGGCTTCCAAGAAGTTTTCCTTCTTGTTCCCCACGTTAGAACCGATGCCGATGTAAACCTGATGGGGTACAGCATTCGCCATCGTGGCCTGTGCTGAAAAGAGTCCTAGATCTTAACTTGCCGGATCCTTTCTGCGACCTCCTTGAGCCGTTCTTTATCGACGCAAAGCGTAAAGCGGACATAGCCTTCTCCGGCTTCTCCGAAGCCATTTCCTGGAGTTGTCACAACGCCGGCTTCGTCAAGCAACCTCGCGGTGAATTCAGCGGACGTGAGCCCTTTGGGGGCCGCCACCCACACATAGAACGTCGCCCGCGGTTTCTCACATTCCAGACCGACCGCACGCAAGCCGTCGACCAACATATTGCGCCTTTCTTGATAAACCTTTCTCGATGGCTCGACGATTTGATCGCCGAGCTTTAGCGCCTCGATGCCGGCTTCTTGCACGGCTTGAAAGATGCCGGAGTCCAAGTTGGATTTCGCTTGCGCCAATCCGGCAACCAACTCCGGGTTCCCCACGGCCATGCCAATGCGCCATCCGGTCATGTTGAAGGTCTTCGACAGGGAATGAAATTCGATTCCAACTTCTTTCGCTCCCTCCACTTCGAGAAAGCTCATGGGTCGGTAGCCGTCATAGCCCATCTCGGTGTAAGCCGCATCGTGACAGACGATCACGTTGTAACGATTGGCGAAATCAATCACCCGCTTAAAAAAATCTCTATCCGCGACCGCGGCCGTCGGATTGTTGGGGTAGTTGATCCAGAGAAGCTTAGACTGCTTCGCGACATCACCGGGAATGGAATCGAGGTCGGGAAGAAAATGGTTCTCTTTCCTTAACGGCAAAAAATAGTTTTTCCCTCCATTGAACGCGGTGCCGATATGGTAAACGGGATAGCAGGGACTCGGGATCAAGACGATATCTCCAGGATCGACGAAGGCCACCGCCATATTGCCGATGCCTTCTTTTGAGCCAATCAGGGAGACCACCTCTTTGCTTGGATCGAGCTTCACGTTGAAACGGCGTTGATACCAATCGGCGACTGCGGCGCGAAACTCCGGCATGCCTGAACTGCTGGGATAGCGATGGTTAATCGATTTACTCGAGCATTCTATAAGTTTTTCGACGATATCAGCGGGGGTCGGGATATCGGGATCCCCAATGCCAAGATCGATTAGGTCGATCCCCCGGGCCAAAGCTTCGCGTTTACGACGATCGATCTCAGCAAAAAGGTATGGGGGTAAGTCATTGATTCTTTTGGCCTTTTTTATGCTTAATCCCACCCTCGATACCTCCGTACTAAAATCGCTCTGTATTTATCTGGTTTTTGGACTTTTGACAACCAATATCTCCTGGGGGATTGCTTTAACTGCTCCCGCGCCGCCCACGCCGCCCATATCAGCGGCTTTGTCACCGGGTTGGTCATGACCCCGTTTTTCCTAAAATACCGCCCCGCCGCAGGCAGCGTCTTGGCTATTGAAACGTCTTGCCTATCGATTGGTGGGTCAACCACTGCTGCGTTCGTTTGCCAACAACTTGCAACCCTAGCGCAGTTTGGCGCCCCATTGACAATCGATTCCCGATCATATCAATTGGCGCGGAATGATATCCGCAATCGGGTAAGGTTAGGCTCCATGGCTTAAGAGCAATAGGGCGATTGGACTCAAAGCAGCGGCTTTGTTTTTTTCACGAGTTTCCAAAATGTCAAAAAAAAGGGAGGTTCATATGAAAATAGTAACTCGCCGCGACGTTTTATTCCTTTCGTTTGTCGTCTTCAGTTTGGTCTTGCTCAATAGATCTGTCCACGCCTGGGAACCAAGCAAGCCCGTTGAGTTTATCATCCCTGCAGGGACGGGTGGTGGAGCTGACGTGATGGCGCGTCTGATTTCTCCCATCATTGAGAAAGATAAGCTCTCACCGCAGCCTTTCATTCCGCTCAACAAGTCCGGGGGCGCAGGCGCAGAAGGCTTTACGTATGTGAAGGGCAAGAGTGGAGACGCGCATACCATCATCATCACGCTTTCTAACCTCTTTACGACCCCGCTTGCGACCGGAGTTCCTTTCAACTGGAAAGACTTGACCCCTCTAGCGCGCTTAGCGCTCGACGAATTTATTCTTTGGGTGAATGCTGAAACCCCTTACAAGACTGCAAAAGAATATGTTGATAGCGTCAAGAAATCCCCCGGCACTTTCAAAATGGGTGGCACTGGATCCAAGCAGGAAGACCAGATTATTACCGTTCAAATGGAACAATCGCTGGGACTTAAGTTCCTGTACGTGCCTTTCAAGGGAGGGGGCGAGGTATGCGCCAATCTGGTGGGCAAACAGGTGGATTCTACAGTCAACAATCCCGCGGAATGTGCGGGTCATTGGAAGGCAAACAGGGTAAGGCCGCTGGGGGTTTTTGATACGGAGCGACTGACCTGGGCTCCCGGCTGGGGTGAAATTCCAACTATAAAAGAAGCGCTGGGTTTGGACATCCATTATTTGATGCTGCGTGGCATCTTCGGGCCGCCGAACATGCCAAAGGATGCGGTCGAATGGTATGTGGGCCTCCTGAAAAAGGTCTCTGAGTCGAAGGAGTTTAAGGATTATCTCTTGAAAAACGCGCTCAAGTCGGCGTGGCTGACAGGTCCCGATTACGTCACGTGGGTGGGCGGGGCGGAAAAGCTGCACAAGGATCTGATGGATAAGGCTGGGCTGCTGAAAAAGTAGACGGATTATTTATGCGCAAAGCTGAGATCATCACCTCGATCATCCTGCTTGGAATCTCAGCCCTGGTCATTTATGAGGCATACCGCTTGGGCTTTGGCTGGGGGCTTGAAGGCCCCCAGCCAGGCTTTTTTATTTTCTGGCTTGGCCTCGGTCTAGGGATATGCTGCGTTGTTACTTTTCTCCGACTATTATTCGACGGTACTATTTTTCAGGGAACTGGATTTATCGCAAAGAACTCTTTGCCTGAAGTCTTAAAGGTATTCCTTCCCATGGCCGGGGCTATCTTATTGATGGAGTTTTTGGGTTTTTATATCGCCTCTGCGCTTTACCTGGGTTTATTTATGCGCTGGGTGGGCCGTTTTTCCTGGGGAATGGTGGTGTTGGCGGCATTTCTTTTCACCTCGAGCCACTACCTGATTTTTGAAAAGTGGTTTTTAGTTCCCTTACCAAAAGGGTTCCTAGAGTCCTACATCGGGATCTAGTCCTAAAGATAGACACAAAGAATGGAAAGCCTCGGTAACCTCTTGATAGGGTTTGGCGTTGCCTTAACTCCTTACAACATCCTTATAGTGACTCTAGGCGTCTTCCTCGGTGTTGTTATAGGCGTCCTTCCCGGTTTAGGCGGGACGAGTGGGGTTGCCATTTTGCTCCCTCTGACATTTGTCATGGAGCCAACTTCTGCCATCATCTTTCTCTCCAGTATCTACTGGGGTGCCCTGTTCGGCGGCGTGATCACTTCGATCCTTTTTAACATTCCAGGGGAACCTTGGTCGGTAGCCGCCACTTTTGACGGTTATCCTCTGGCCAAGCAGGGGAGCGCCGGTTATGCCCTATCAGTCGCTTTCATCGGGGGCTTTTTTGGCTCCTTTATCGCGATCATCCTGTTTAGTTTTTTTGCGCCTCCGTTGGCAGAGTTGGCTCTGCAGTTTGGTCCGCCTGAATACTTTGCAGTGATGCTTCTGGCCTTCAGTACTTTCGTCGGTCTGGGCGGGGGGTCCGCCATCAAAAACCTGACGTCAGCTCTCATCGGATTTCTCCTGGCATCGGTAGGCCTCGACATCGTTACCGGTACCCCGCGGCTGACCGTTGATACCGTGGTCCTACTGAGCGGGTTCAATTTCGTTATCGTCTGTATCGGCCTATTCGGGATAGGAGAGATTCTTTTGTCGGCTGAAGAATCGCTCGCGTTCACGGGCGAACAAGCAAAGATAGGTTTAAGAGATATCCTCGCTACGTTAGGGGATATGTTTCGAAGATGGTACATCTGGTTCACGAGCACCCTCCTTGGCTTTTGGATAGGTGTTCTTCCGGGCACGGGAGCGACCCCAGCGTCTTTTATGGCCTATGGCATAGCCAAGCAGTACTCAAAATCTCCAGAGAAATTTGGAACCGGTGTCATGGAAGGAGTTCTATCCACGCAATCGGCCGCCCAAGCGGCGGGGATTGGGTCGCTCCTGCCCCTAGTGACTCTTGGTGTCCCAGGCAGCCCAACCGCAGCGGTCATGTTGGGAGGACTTTACATCTGGGGCCTACAGCCAGGGCCGCTACTGTTTATCGAAAAGCCAGATTTTGTTTGGGGACTGATCGCCAGCATGTATATTGGCAATGTGGTGGGGCTGTTGATGTGTCTTTTTTTGGTTCCTCTCTTCGCTGCCATCCTGCGGATTCCCTATGCCATTCTTGCACCGGTGATTGTCTTGGTCAGCACTGTGGGCTCCTATGCAGTGAACAACCGTCTCTTCGATGTCTGGCTTATGCTCTTCTTCGGAGTGGTCGGATATACTTTTAAGAAACTTCAAATTCCTTTGGCCCCGCTGGCGATCGCTCTTGTCCTCGGAGACATGACTGAGACGGCCCTGCGCCAGAGCTTCATTATGTCCCAGGGTTCCCTGGGTATCTTTTTTACCCGCCCCATTGCAGCCACCTGCAGCATCGTCGCCGTCTTCCTCTTTGCTTTCCCGACGATCCGTCTCCTGTTGCCTTGGATGAGAGATCGGCTCTGGACACCCCAAGGTGGCGGTTGAAAATAAATCGGGAGGAAAGGATGGCCATCATAGCCATGTCGCGGGAGCTGGGCAGTTTGGGGACCATTATCGGCACCGCGGTCGCCGAGAAGCTGGGCTACGAGTATATCTATCAAGAGATTACCAGCCAGGCGGCACGGGATTATGAAGTTGTAGAGGAACAGTTGATTCGCGTGGTAGAAAAGGCGCCCAGAATCCTGGAGCGGTTGAGAGGTGATTATCGTCGCTACCAGGCATTTGTTCAGGCGCAAGTCTATAAGGCTGCGCAGCGGGGAAATGTGGTGCTGATCGGAAGATGGTCGACCTTATTGTTGCGGGAGGTCAGTCACGCAATTCGCGTTCGAGTAACGGCGCCGGAGGAAGTAAGAGCACAGCGTGTGATGGAGATGATGCAGGTTGGCAAGGAAAAAGCTTTAGAGGTGGTGCGGGAGAATGACATGGAGCGTGGCGAGCGAATGGCGCATTTGTATGGTGTGGATTGGAAGGCGCCGCATCTTTACGATCTAGTGCTCAATACGGAGAAGGTGCCGGTGGATGCCGGCGCGGAGCTGATCGAAGGGCTTGCTCGGCGGAGCGAATATCAAGTTACCGAGGAATCGAAACGTAGGCTTGATAATTTGGCGACGGCGGCGGCGATCAGGGCCAAGTTGAAGGCACATCGCTCAACGCGGGACACCGATGTGGATATCAACGTTAATCGTGGGGAGATCGTACTGAGAGGTGTGGTAGCGAGCGATGGAGAAAAGAAAGCCGTTGAAAGATTGGTGAAGGGGACTAAGGGTGTTCACGCGGTGGAAAGCCATCTCAGAGTAATGAAATATGAGGTGCGCTAGCTCTGTCTTTCGCCCGCTCGCGTAAGCGTACGGCAATGCCGAATACT
>DASQUN010000645.1:0-4571 GCA_035641275.1 Candidatus Udaeobacter sp.
AGCGCTCGGCAAAGTCGAAGGCATCGTGAGAGTCGGAGTGGAGGTGCATTCCCGCCAGCCCAGCCGACTGCACGTCACCACTGACTAAGTGGAGCCGGTTGCCGATGACAGCTCCGGCCAGCCCGTGGCGCGGGATAGGCATCGGAGGCAGGGAAAACCACCGGTTGGTGGCTGGCTCGTAGGCTTCTAGGGCCCGAAACGCCGCCATGAACTGAGGAGCTTGCGCCTCTCCTCCAGCGACATAGATCCGTCCCCCGTGAACACCCCAGGCAACGGCGCTTCGCGGGGTGGGCATGCGCGCGCGGATGGCGCCCCACTGATCGGTGGCTGGATCATACTCCTCGACGAGGTCGGTAGGGCTGGATACGGCGACGAAGGCAGCGCCGATGCGGCCGCCGATCACATAAATCTTATTAGTCACAGCGCCGATGGCCGCATGGTTGCGGGCTGTCGGCATAGGGCTTCGCGTGCGCCAACTGTTAGCCGCAGGATCATACTCCTCCACGGTGCTGACGCTCCGGTGCGGGCGCGCGGGATGAACGGCCGGTTCGCTTGATGCTGGGTGCAATGCCGCGCCGCCGATGACGTAAATCTTTCCGTTGATGACTGCGGCAACCGGCGAACCGCGCTTGGTCGGCATTGGCGCAAGCGCCTTCCAAGTGTCATTGGCTGGATCGTACTCCCAGGTGTTGTCGATTGGCACCCAAGCTGGCGGTCCGGACTGCGGCGGAACAAAACCTCCGAAGACATAGATCTTGCCGTTGAGCTCGGCTAACCCTACGTGATGCGACGGCAATGCCATCGGCTTCTTTTTCGTCCATTTGTCAGTCGCCGGGTCATACTCGAATGCCAGGGCGCGCGGCTTCCAGCCGGGTGCCAGTCCGCCGAAGACATACATCTTGCCTCCGGCGGCGATGCCGTACAGTTCCTCGGCCGGCTCTGGGAAGGGCGCGAGCTTCACCCATTTTCCGCTTATCTGAGCGTTAGCTTCCGTTATCTGGAAGCCTATCATCAGCAAGACCGCGAGGCTTAGAGTAAGACCTATTAGGACATTCGTTGCTTTTACAATAGTGCGGTGTCGCGCAAGCGCTGATACCACAGCCAATAGTGAGCTCGCAGTGCGGTTTTGACGGGCGATGTTACGTACATCCTCTCCCTCGACGGGAGAGGAATGAGGTGAGGGTGACCAAGGTTCCCAGTGCTCCCTCATCCTAAGTCTGTCCCGCGACGAGAGAGGGAACTCTCGCTCGACGCGTCGTTCAAGGCACATAATGTTTTGTCGGATCACGGCTATGAGTTTCATGCAGGCCTCCTAGATAGGGATTGAGCGGAATCATTTTGAAACCGCATCGGATTTACCTCGCGTCACTCCAGCATCAGACGCTGGTTCCACACTCCCGGAAAATTTGCGCCTCAATGGCCGGCGGAATAATGGCGAGAGCAGCATCAGCAGCGCCAGCGCCAGCAGCACAGCGGCGATCGGTCGCTCGAAAAAGACTCCCAGATCTCCCCTGGAGTAGATTAAGGAGCGCCGTAACGAGGCCTCGAGTTGCGGACCGAGGATCATCGCTAAAACCAAAGGCGCAGGCTCGAAGTTGAACTTACGCATCAGGTACCCGAAGAGACCGAAGGCAATCGTGATTCCCACATCGAAGATGCTGTTGTTCACGCTATAGGCTCCGACGATGACAAACGTCAAGATGAGCGGTGCCAGCAGTGAATAGGGGACTCGAAGGAGCTTTACCCAAAGGCCGATCAGCGGCAGGTTTAAAACCAGAAGCACAAGGTTGCCGATGTACATGGACGCAACCAGCCCCCAGAAGACCTCTGGTCTTTCTGTGACCAGGAGCGGCCCGGGTCTTATCCCGTGAATCAGTAGCGCGGCAAAGATCATCGCAATCGAAGCATTGCCTGGAATTCCGAGCGTGAGCAGCGGGATGAACGAGCCCGTTGCCGCGCCGTTGTTTGCCGCTTCCGGCGCCGCCACTCCTTCGATGGCGCCGTTGCCGAAGCGCTCCGCGTGCTTGCTGAGCTTCTTCTCGAGCGCGTATGAAAGAAACGAGGAGATAATCGCCCCTCCACCGGGCAGCACCCCGACGAAGAATCCAAGCAACGATCCTCGAGTAATGGGAGCAAGTGACGTAAGCCAATCCTCGCGGTTCGGCAGGAGACCTCGAATCTTCGACTGGAAGATTTCAGCCTTGATGGTTTGCTCGATGTTTACGAGGATCTCTCCGATCCCGAACAGTCCCATGGCCACGAGGATGAACTCAAACCCCTCGCTGAGCTTGAATATCCCGTAGGTGAATCTCTGGGTTCCCATGATCGGATCAAGTCCGACCATTCCGAGCAAGAGTCCAATGCAAGCCATCATGAGCCCTTTGGTCATCGACGCTCCAGCCAAATAGCCCACCATCATGAGTCCGAGGACGAGGAGCGCAAAGTTCTCCGGCGGTCCAAACTTGAGCGCGAAGGCAGCTAACGGTGGCGCAAGGAGCATCAACCCGAGGATGCTGAGCGTCGCGGCGATGAAAGAGGCGAACGCCGAGATTGCGAGCGCCACGCCGGCGCGGCCCTGCCGTGCCATCTGATAACCGTCCAAGCAGGTGACCACCGATGCAGCTTCTCCTGGAATATTGAGTAAGATCGAAGTCGTTGACCCGCCGTACATAGCGCCGTAAAAGATCCCTGCGAGTAGAATGACCGCGGAGGTGGCAGGAATCCCATAGGTGACCGGCAGCAGCAGGGCGATCGTTGCCGGCGGTCCCAGACCGGGCAAGACGCCGATGGCTGTGCCGATGAATGACCCTAAGAAACAGTAGAGGAGATTAATGGGAGTAAGCGCGACGGCAAAGCCGGTGGCAAGATTGTTAAGAACGTCCATGGCTCAGCCCAGTCAGAAAGGATGAACTATGCAAGCGGAAGGAGAGAAGACCTGGTAGCGATATGGGATGGAGAACGGTTTTCTTTTCATCCTTCATCCCTCATCTTTCATCCTTTAAAGTGGCCCGCGGGGCAGCGGGACGCTCAGCCAAACGGCAAAGATGACGTACGAACCAACCGCCGTGATCGTGGCGAGGCTAAGAGCAACCGGCCATCGCTGGGGATCGGTCACGCGCAACATGAAGAGGACGAGCAGAAAGGTGCAGAGCGGATAACCGAGCGGATCGAGCAGGAAGATGTAAACACCCAGCACGATCAAGAGCGCCGCGACCTTCGCGATCCGGCCACGCCCTTTTCGGGCAGTGCTCGCATGCGACGTCAGCGCTTGAACCAGGAGGATGAGCGCCAGCAGAAGGAGCATGACGCTTGTCCACCACGGGAGAAATCCCTGCCCTGGGCTGCGCACCGTCCCGAACGGGAGCTTGGAAGACTCGAAGAGCGCTGCGGCGCCGAACGCCAGAATGACCGCTGCCACTGCCGCATCGCGTCTGACCATAGCGCTACTTCTGCGCGGCAGTCACGACCTTGCTAAACAGCTCCCACTCTTGACGCCAGGTGGTCTCGAACTCCTTTCCTCCCTGAAACTGAACGTCGTCGCCGAGACTTCTAATGAGCGCCTGGAAGGATTTATCCTCGCTGATCTTCCTGAAGGTCGCTTCGAGCTTGTCCAGGATCGTCTGCGGGGTGCCTTTGGGTGCGAGCACGGAGCGCCACATGGTGAAGACCACATCGAACCCTTCTTCTTTCACCGTCGGGACGTTGGGAAAGTCACGGTGTCGCTTGGTGTCGGTTATCGCCAGGGCACGCATCTTCCCCGCCGCCACCTGCGGTAGAAGCTGGGGGGTGAAACCAAACGTGGCATCAGCATGCCCACCGAGCACTGCAAGTGTCGCCGGTCCACCGCCGTCGTGCGGGATATTGTTGTAGTCGATCCCCGCCGCCCGCGCGATCAGACGCATCGGGAGATCCGCCGCTCCCCATGGTCCGGTGTTGGCGAAGTTGAATTTTCCTGGATTCTTTTTGGCGTACTCGATTAGCTCGCGGAAGCTCTTCCAGGGTGCTTCGGCGCGAACAGCGAAGATGGTCGGGCTATGGTTGACCCGGGCTACCGGCGTGAATTGGTCGGGACCGATGGGGACCTTCTGGACCATGGCGAAGACGGTATTGGGGCCTGTGCCGCCGAAGGCGAGCGTGTGGCCGTCAGGCTTGGCCTTGATCACCTGCTGGGAACCAACTGCGCCACCACCACCCGGTTTCAATACGACCAGCAAAGGCTGGCCGAGGTACTGATGGGCGACACTGGCGAGCGCCCGGGCCGTCAGATCGTGAGAGCCACCGGCGGCGTACGGGAGGACGAGCTCGATCGGTTTTGTCGGAAACTCCTGTGCAGTCGCAACGGCTTCCGAGATAAGAATCACCAGCGACGCGATTAGTGCTCCTTTTTTAATCCTGATCATAATGGCCTCCTTTGCTATAAAAGTATGAAGGCGGCAGGAGGAAAGCGACTTAACGGTTCAGGAGCGAAAACTGTTTTTTTTATCCCTCAGCCTTCATCCTTTTAAACGTTCTTACAGCTTATGATCTCGACCTCGCTGTCCACTGCCTCAGCCTCGTGCTCGGTATTGGGC
>DASQUN010000646.1:0-8285 GCA_035641275.1 Candidatus Udaeobacter sp.
AATATTCCCCGCCGCCACCCGCGTGCCGCCGGAGGTGAAAGCGCGCATGAATCCCGGGGACTATGTGCGTCCTCTATCCGAAGGAGATCTGGCATACCTCAAAGGCTCATAAGATCGCGCCAAAACGGACCGCTGCGCGCAGGGAGTGCACTGTCTCATTTTAGTCAAAATAGCCTCGAACGAGCAGCAAAGAATGCGCAACAGAGTGTTTGCAGGTTTCCTGGTGAGTAACTCTAAACGAAAAGTAGCGGCGATCGCCGTTGCAATGATTCTAGTATGGAGTCAAGCGCAAACCACGGCCCGCGCTGCTGAAGCCGAAAAGCTTAACGTTTTCTACTCATCGATTGCAGCGACGTCGATGGTGACATGGATACCGAAGGAAGCGGGGATCTACAAGAAATACGGCCTCGATGTAAACCTCATTTACGTCGTCGGCGCCCAGGCGATATCGACCTTGATTTCCGGTGATACGCACATTGGCCAAGGCTCCGGGGCCGCCGCCGTGCTGTCGCGACTATCGGGATCAAATGTGACGATCATCGGCACGCCCGTCAACGTAATTCAAATGAGCCTGGTGACAACGCCGGATATCAATAGACCTCAGGATCTGAAAGGCAAGACATTGGGCGTGAGCCGCTTCGGTTCGCTGACCGACCTCGGTTTGAGAAAAGCCGTAAGCGAATTTAGTCTCGATCCAGCGAATGACATCAAGGTAATCCAGACCGGCGGCGTGCCGGAGGTTCTCCTGTACATGCAGCAGGGCGTCATAAAGGGCGGTCTCGTCTCCTCGCCCACCTTGGAAAAGGCAAAAGATCTCGGCTACAAGGAGGTTCTCAACCTGGCCGAGATCAATTATCGCTATCCCTCGACGGCTTTGCTGACGACCGACTCGTTTATCAAGAGCCGTCCTCAGACACTCAATCGCTTTCTCAAAGCCACCCTTGAAGGAATCAAATACGCCAAGGCCAATCCTGACTTTACCGTCCGTTTGCTTGGCAAACACACGCGGGTTACGGACACAAACCTGTTACAGGGCGCGTTCAAGAGCACGGTGATGCTGTTCCGCGATGCGCCGGCTGTCACCCGAGCGGAAATGGAATCGGTCTTAGAAGCTATCGGCCCGCAAAATCCTAAAGCCAAAAGCGCTGATCCCAAACAGTTTTACGATCCTGCGCCTCTCGAGCAATTGGCCAGAGAAGGGTTCATTAAAGAGTCACTTCAGCGCTAGAAGAGAAGAATCTCAAGCGACGGATTGTCGTCGAGAAGGATATTAGGAGGTTTCCACATGGCGAAGCAGATGCAAGCTCAAGCCAGCGGGCCACAGTGGCGTGACCTGCGGGATTGGCTTGAGTTGGTCGATGCTCTTGGCGAGCTGAAACAGGTCCGGGGCGCGAATTCCGAGGAAGACATCGGCGCCATTACCGAGATGCTGGATCACGCTGAAGAAAGCCCTTGTGTCCTCTTCGATGAGATCCCGAATTATAAGCCGGGCTATCGGGTTTTGGTCAACGGCATGGGTTCGCGGAAGCGTCAGGCGCTCACCCTGGGCTTGGATACTATGGACGCGTCGCATGAGCGGCTGCTGCAATTCTGGCGCGAACTGCTCAAGGGTTTTACGCCGCTCCCGCCGGTTTTCGTGAAACGAGGAGCCGTGCAAGAAAATATTCTGCGGGATCACGATGTGAATCTGGACGCCTTCCCCGCGCCGGTCTGGCACCCGTTGGACGGTGGCCGTTTCATCGGCACGGCGAGTATCAACATCATGCGTGATCCCGACACCGGTATCATCAATGCCGGCACTTATCGCAATCAGGTTTTCGATCGCAATAGCATCGGTATTCGAGCCGCGCCGCCGCACGATGGCGGTATCATCAAGGAAAAATACATGCAGCGGGGACAGCCTTGCCCCATTGTTACGGTTGTCGGATCGGACCCACTGTTGTTTTTAGCATCATGTGTGCAGGGTCCGGCCTATGGCGAAAGCGAATTGGATTGGGCGGGCGGCGTGCGCGGCAGCCCAATCGAAGTGATTCAGGGCGAAATAACCGGCTTGCCGATTCCCGCTCATGCCGAGATTGCGCTCGAGGGTTTCATCACCACGAACGAGTTTTCGAAAGAAGGTCCGTACGGCGAATGGATGGGTTACTACCAGGACGGTTATCCGCAGGACCGTGTCGTTCGCATTCATCGGATTTACCACCGCGACGATCCCATTCTACTCGGTTGCCCCCAAGGCAAGCCGCCCCATGAAGATAATCGCTTCTTGGCCTATCTTCGTGCCGGGATGATCTGGGATCAGCTGGAGAAGGCGGGCGTGCCGGGTGTGTGCGGGGTATGGACTCCACCTGAAGGCGGCAACCGTTTGATGACGGTCGTGGCGCTCAAGACTCAATACCTCGGCCATGCTAAGCAAGCCGGGCTTATCGCCTCGCAGTGCTCCGGCGGAATAGAGATGAATCGGCTCACGGTCGTGGTGGACGACCACGTCGATGTCACGAACATTCAAGACGTCGTCTGGGCGATCTTGGCCCGCTGCGATCCGGAACGCGGCGTGGAAATCATCAAGGACACCAAGGGCAGCCGCATCGACATGGCCATCGCGCCGGATAAGCGCGAGCTCAACGCAAACTCGCGCATGATCATCGATGCTACGACCCCGTTCACGTGGAAGAACGATCCCCTCGCCGGCGATATCATCAGCACGCCGGAGCGCACGCGGAAAATTCTCGCGCGCTGGGGATGGATTCTCGAGTAGGGAGCGGGTTTGAAACCCGCCCGAGCAAAGAGGCTGTCTCGCAATAGGCCGTCCGCCCTTCGAGAGCCTCAGAGCTTGTCCTGAGTAGAAGGACCGAACGGCCAAGTTCTTGAAGTTTGGACTGCCATTATCCGTTCGTGGTGAGGTTCTCGAACCATGAACGGATTGCGACACAGTCTCAACGGTAGAAGGTCTGACGAGGAAATAGCATGGCCATAGGGCAACCGATCAGCATGTTGGATTCACAGCTCCGCGTGAGCGGCGGCATCGACTACACTTTGAACTTTGAATTGCCGCGCATGCTGCACGCCTGCATGCTGCGCAGTCCGCACGCGCACGCGCGTGTTGTGAACGTCGATGCCGCGCGGGCGGCGAAATTGCCGGGTGTTGCCGCCGTGTTAACGTGCGCCGATCTCATCGGCGATCACATCGATCCCTATTTCGGCCTTATCATTCAAGATCAGACGCCGGTCGCGCTGGATCGAGTCCGTTTTGTCGGCGAGCCGGTGGCGGCCGTGGCGGCGGCGGATGCCGATACTGCGGCCGAAGCCGTGGCGCACATCGACGTCGAATATGAAGAGTTGCCGGCGGTCTTTGACGCCGAGGAGGCGCTGCGGCCGGGAGCGCCGCTTTTGTACCCCGGGCCGCGGCGCGTAATCCCGGGGCGTCCCGATGTCACGGCGCGCTCTCTGGAGGGGACCAATATCGTCCACCTCTTCAAACAGCGCAAAGGCGACGTGGCGCAAGGGTTCCGCGAGTCCGATCAAATTTTCGAGAACGCTTTTGCTTCGCCTGCGGTTAACCACGTCGCGCTCGAGCCCCACGTCGTCGTGGCCCAGGTGACGGACGGCCGAATCACCGTATGGACGTGCAGTCAAAATCCGCATGTCATCCAGCGCCAGCTCGCCGGTATCTTCAAAGTTCCCATCGCCGATGTGCGGGTGATCGTGTTTACCTTGGGGGGCGGTTTTGGCGGCAAGCTCAATTCCAAACTGGAGCCGGCCGCGGTGATCTTGGCGAGGAAAACCGGCAGGCCGGTGCGCATTGCGGCCCTGCGCGCCGAATGCTTTTTGCTCGGCGTGCAGCATGAGTGCAAGATCAAGCTCAAAACCGGAGTGAAACGCGATGGGACTTTGATGGCGGCGGAAGCGCTCTGCTATTACAACTCCGGAGCTTACGGCGATACGTCGCCGAATCTGATTACCCGCGGCTACGCCGCCACAGGGCCCTACCGCGTGCCCCATCTCTACATGGATTCCTATGGCGTTTATACAAACACCGCGCCGTCCGCGGCCTTTCGCGGTTACGGAATCACTCAGGTGGCGTGGGCGCACGAGCGACAGATGGACATCATCGCCGACGGGTTGGGTCTTGATCCCGTTGAGTTGAGGCTCAAGAACATCTTGCAGAAGGGCGACGCATTTACCACTGGCGAGCCGATGCCGGAAATGCATTACAACGAACTGATCGCCTCGGCTGTTGAAAAGATTGCTTGGAAGAAGGGTTCGTTGGTGGTGCGCGAGGGGAACAAGATCCGCGCCAAAGGCATTGGCGTCATCGTTAAAGGCATGGCCACGCCCACGACGTCGACCTCCACCGTGAAGCTGAACGCCGACGCCAGCTTGAATGTTCTCACCAGCTCCGTCGAGATGGGGCAGGGATTGAAAACCGCGCTGGCACAGATCGCGGCCAGCGAAATCGGCCTGCCGGTGGGCCGCGTGCGCATCTCGGAGCCCGATACGGCTTTCACTCCTTTCGATCTGATGACCGCGGCGAGCCGCGCGACGTTTTGCATGGGCACGGCGATTCGAGAAGCGGTGAAGGACATCAGGGGGCAACTACTGGACATCGCGGCGGCTCAGCTGGAGGCATCCAAAGACGATCTGTTGTTGCAAGACGGCAAGATCATGGTCCGCGGTGTTGCTGGCAAGGCGCTCTCCTACGTCGATGCGATTCGTTTGAGCAAAGCCAATAATCTATTGGGTCACGGCGTCTTCGTGTCCGGCTCCGGACCTGACGGCAACCCGGTTGTGATGGACTTTGAAACCGGCCAGGGATACGGTTCGGCGGAGTGGCATCCTGCGGTGGTCGTATGTGAGGTAGAAGTGGATACGGAAACCGGTCAAGTGACTGTGCTGCGCATCCACGCTGAACTGTACGCCGGTAAAGTAATCAATCCCCGGCTTTGCGAATTGCAAATCGAGGGCGCGACGACCTTCGGGCTCGGCCAGGTCCTGTTTGAGGAAGTAGCGCAGGATACCAATGGCGCCATCGCCAATCCAAATCTTTCCGACTACATGATCCCCTCTTTTCAAGACGTGCCGGCCGAGTTGACGGTCCATTTGCTCGAGCCCCACGGCGTGACCGAGGTGCACGGCATCGGCGAAACTGCGATCCCGCCGGCTCGACCGGCCATCGGGAACGCGATCAGCCGGGCTGTCGGCCATCAATTTCTCGACCTGCCCATCACCCCGGAGAAAGTGCTGCGCGCGTTGGAGCAGCTAAGGAAGAGCTGAGGACCACAAGCGGCGCACCAGGATTCAAGGGACAGAGAAGGCGAACCATGATGCTCAACATTAAACTCTTGCAGCCGGCCAAACTTGACGAGGCGGTAGCGCTTCTCGCCGCGGAGAGCGAGCGAGCGAAAATCATCGCCGGCGGGACGGCGCTGGTTATTATGCTGCGCAATCGGCTCATCGCCCCGGCAACCTTGATCAGCCTCGGGCGCTTGCAGGAGCTGCGCGCCATCCGTCACGAGCCCGGCATCGGCCTGAGAATCGGCGCATTGGCGACCGTCCGTGAAGCCGAGATGTCACCCGTGATCCGCGAAAAAAACCCTACGCTGGCACAAGCCTTCGGGAAGGTGGGCAACATCCGCGTGCGCCATGCGGCCACGATCGGCGGCAATTTAAGCGAGTCCGATTACGCATCCGATCCGCCTTGCGTTTTGGTGGCGCTGCGGGCACGGGTGAAGGCTCGAAGCGCCAGAGGCGAACGGGAGATTCAGTTGACCGATCTCTTCAGAGGTTTCTACGAAACCGCGTTGGCGCCGGATGAAATCCTCACCGAGCTCATTGTTCCCGATCTGGCGCCCGGGAGCCACGCGACCTACCTCAAGTTTATTTCGCGATCGTCCGAGGATCGCCCCTGTGTAGGCATGGCGCTTGTCATAGAGACCGAACGCGACGGCACCTGTAAAGATTTGCGTTTGGTCGCCGGCGCCGTATCGGAAACTCCCCAGGAGATCGCTGCCGCGGAAGCGCTCGCGCGCGGCAAGCGCTTGACCGATTCACTTATCGCAGAGATTGCCGACGGCTACGCCGCCGCGATCGAACCGCTATCGGATCTGCGCGGCTCGGGCTGGTATCGCAAACAAATCATTGCTGTCTTGGCCCGGCGCGCCTTGAAGCAAGAAACGGCGAGCCATTAACGGAGCGTCAAACCAGCGATGTCCGCCGTCGGCCAAAATCTGTCCATGCTCGATGCCCAGGAACGCGTCTCCGGCCGGATTACTTACGTGCTCAACGTCGAGCTGCCCGGAATGCTCGTGGGGAAAATTTTGCGCAGCCCGTTGCCGCATGCGCGGCTGATCGCGGTGGGTGGCGCGCGCGCCGAGCGGCTGGCGGGAGTCGCCGCCGTGCTGACCCGCGAAGACTTCGGCCCGGCGCATGGTTATAGCGGCAAGTACGGGCGCATCTTTCGCGATCAAGCGGTCGTGGCGCTGGACAAGGTGCGTTTCGTCGGCGATCCGGTGGCCGCCGTGGCCGCCGTGAATGAGGAGGTCGCCGAAGAGGCATTGTCGCTGATCAGGGTCGAATACGAAGAATTGCCGGCGGTGTTCGATGAAGCAGAAGCGCTCAAGCCCGGCGCGCCGCTGGTGCATGATCCACGCCCGGAACAGCAGCCGATGTTCGGCGCTTTGATTCAGGATCTTCCCGGAGGCAGCAATCTGTGCAGCCATTTCAAGCTCCGGCGCGGCGATGTCGAGGAAGGCTTTCGCCAGGCGGATCGGGTTTTCGAAGATATCTTTCGCTCACCGGCGGCTCAGCATGTCCCCCTGGAACCGCATGTAACCGTCGCGCAATTTTTCGAGGGCAAGCTGACCCTGTGGACCTCGACCCAGATGCCGCACGCGATTCGCGCGCAGATGGCGGAGCTGCTCGATCTACCGCAGGCCCGCGTCAGGGTTATCGTCGAAACCTTGGGCGGCGGCTTCGGCTCGAAGGGTTCGCTCAGGCTGGAGCCCATCGCCTCGTTCCTGGCGTTGAAATCGAACCGGCCGGTGAAGATCGTCCTTGGAAGAGAAGAAGAATTTGTCACCGTGTGCAAGCATCCGGCGACCATCCGCATCAAAACCGGCGTGATGAAGGACGGCACCTTGGTGGCGCGAGAGGTGACGGCGCATTTCAATACCGGCGCGTATAGCGACATCGGTCCCGTGGTAGCGCGCAACGGCGGCTCCGCCATGTCGGGTCCGTATAGAATCCCTCATGTACGCATCGACTCCTGCGCCGTCTGGTCCAACGTTGTCCCGGCCGGCGCGTTGCGCGGCTTCGGCGTGCCGCAAGCCGTATGGGCGTACGAGAGCCAGATGGACATGATCGCCGAACAGCTGGGTCTCGATCCGTTGGATTTTCGCCGGAAAAATTTGCTGCGAGACGGAGATCTTTTTGCCACCGGCGAGAAATTGGCCGATATTCACTACGACCAGCTCCTGGAACGCGCCGCGGCATCGCTGCAGTGGTCCTCGAACGATGCGCGCTGGCTTAACCCGGGCCGCTCCGCGGCGGGGCAAAGCGCCTTGCGCCGCGGCAAGGGATTGGCTCTGGTCATCAAAGCAACGATTACCCCTTCGACCTCCGCGGCCACGCTCAAACTCAACGAAGACGGCAGCCTCAATGTTTTGACCAGCAGTGTCGAGCTCGGCCAGGGTGCAAAAACCGTTTTGGCGCAGATCGCCGCCGAAGCGATGCAATTGCCGGTAGGCTGTATTTCGGTTTCGCACCCGGACACCGATTTTACGCCGTACGATCAACAGACCAGCTCAAGCCGCACGACTTATTCGATGGGCGGTGCCGTCGCCAAAGCCGCTACCGATCTCAAGCGACAACTATCAGCGTGCGCCGCCGAGCTGCTCGAAGCGTCGGTCGATGATTTGATTTTGGAAGACGGAAGGGTCGTGGTTCGCGGCAACCCCGGCCGTTCGCTCCGCTATGGCGAAGTTGCCCTGCGCAGCAAGCAAGGCAACCTCATCGCACACGGGGCATTCAGCACGCAAGGCGGCTTGGATCTGGAAACCGGCCAGGGTATCGGTTCGGTGCACTGGCATCAGGGAGCGATCGGTTGTGAAGTGGAGGTCGATGTCGATACCGGCAAGATTCGAGTCCTCCGTTTGACGCCGGTTGTTTTCGCCGGCCGCGTCGTCAATCCTCGCTTGTGCGAATTGCAACTGGACGGCTGTGCGATCTTTGGTCTCGGACAAGCGCTGTTTGAAGAGATGACTTACAATGATTCCGGTCAACTGATCAAC